>NZ_JBQHUB010000045.1:0-21783 GCF_052065415.1 Pseudoflavonifractor sp. HCP28S3_F10
AAAGGCTCTGATTTAGCCGGACTCCTTCACCGTGACGGTGGACTTGTTTATCCGTGAAGATGGACCGGAAACTCCGTGCAAGTGGACTTTATAACCCGAAATTTACACTCAATGGGGGAAATAGCCAATTCGCTTCCCATTTTATATAAATCTTCATTAGAATCATACGCACGCCAATATAGGCTGATGTCATCGAGAGCTGCGGAATACTTCGGATAATACATCAAAAACAAAACGGCTGCAATAGCCAGAAAACAAACCGCTATTATCAGCTTTGTTTTAGATCCTTTATTCGAGCTTGAACAAATCACTTTCTCTTCCATTTCTTATTCACCTATCCTTTTGATTAAGTATATATCCCGCCGCGCTTACTGCGGCTTCGTATTCGCGCACATGGCGGGAAACAGTACCGGGATTACGGTTTAATTTATCAGCAACGGCTTTGTATGTTCCGTATTTCTGGTACAGCTTCCACATGAGTTCTTTTTCTGCCTGTGATACATAAGCCGCCATTACTTGTTACCCGCTTTGCTTGCTTCTGCCTCCAAAATCTTCTGTGCTTCTTCGGGGGTCATAGTTTTCTTACTGCGGGTTGTGGTCTTTGCGTTGCTCTGGGTCAACAGGCGGTTGTCAGTATCTGCCATAGCTTTTTCATAGGAATGTCTGATACGGTCGAGTGCTTTTACAGGCTCTGCACCGTATTTCTGCAACTTTTCATTTTCCTCTGCGATCTTCTTGAAGAAGTTGTCGGGAATAATGATAATGTCTCTGTCGAGGTCGATAGTCACGCGCATTTGTAATTCCTCCTAAAAAAGAAAAAATGTACGAATTTGGCGAAATCGCCAATTCTTCGTACAATCTATCATATATATATATATATTCTGTCAAGTATTTTGCCGAAATTTGCCGAAAATAATTATAATACAATGAAATAAATCAAAATTAAGTGAAATCAAGCTGTAATAGAAGTTATTTTATTGGAATTAGTCTTAATTCAATGAATTACGCTTGTATTTACTGAATTTCGGCAAATTTCATTGGAACGGTGACGGTGAAAACAAAAATCCACTTCGCAGGAGTTCTGCCCACACAATTCCGCCGCCACGCCCCGCGTTTTTCGTTTTCCCGAAATGGGTGCGCCCCCTTTTGTGCTATTTACAAGCTGACTATCATAATGCCCTATTTTGATTTTTATTAAAAATTTGTTATAATATTTATATAAAACAAAGTAAATAATGATGTTTTATATAAATTCTTATACATTTTGGAGGATATCCCATGAGTAAGAGTATCACGATTGATACCGTTTGGTATGAAATCATTTCTGACTATGCAGCAAGCCATTACATGACAAAGAAAGATACATTGACCATGCTACTTGATATTTCCATAGGCAGAAAAAACACTTTCAATGATTGGTATTACGACTATTGTAAAGGAGAACAGAAAAATGAAAACTAACAAAAACGATGACTTTTTTAATTACTTTATTCGTGGATTGGACAGCAAAGCGCAAGCCCAACTAAACTTGATGTATACCCATTACCGCATGATGGAAGAACTCAACCACCGCCGCGAAATGGAAGAAATGGAGTAGCGCATTACTGAAAATGTAATGAAAAGCATCAGCATCCGCATTGAAGATGAAGCAATCAAGCAACTGCGCGATATGCTAAACAATCTCGGAAATAATTAATTCAGCGGGGGGACGCAAGTCCCCCATTCCAAAAGAAAGGATTATCGGTTATGCCGAACACAGTACCAAATCAACGGATTATTGCCATTCACAGAGAACGCGCCGCGCGTGACCTCGGCGCACACGCGCTCATGCTCTATTTATACTTTGCGTCCAACGCCAACGGCTTCACACTTGCTCTATCCCCCGCCGCCATACGTTAGGCTGTTGGTATGCCGCCCTCCACTTATCGTGACCAGTTTGTAAAGCTGATTGATAAAGGCTATCTTGTGCAGCGTAAAAACAGCAATACTTTTGATTTCTATGAAACCCCACAGCGCGACACGCACACAAAAAAGAATGATACGCCGGACGGCCTTGATTTTACGGCAGACGTTCAAGATGTACCGCAAACCGTAAATGATGAAGCGGCAGAGGATATAGAAATAAATATAAATAATACAGATAATATAAATAGTGGGCTGTTGGAGAAACAAGTTTCTCCAACGCCGCAGTTCAAATTTTAAGGAGGACAAGCATTTGACCATAGATGAAATGATTGACGCATTGGAAAGTGTTCTGGGGGCGTTATATCAGCAATAGGACTATACACGCTTTCCGGAAATCTTGACGGCAGCGAAGAATATCGCCGGGGCATTGAGCTATGATTTTGCGGCAGTCATGCCGGACTATCCAGATATTCCTTTTGGAGAGTTTGAGTTTTGAAAAAGCGAAGCTATGAAGAAAATGTCTATCAATGGCTCAAAAGAAAAGGGCTTGCCGCCAAATACGACCATGCGGGAATTTACTGCATCAAGATCGACGATACCATTGTTTACATCGGCAAGAGTATGAATATGCTGAAACGCGTGGCGCAGCATTACGCAGCCATTAAAGGCCAAAAAGAGCGGAAATACCGCATCTTGGCAGAAGCATAGCGCAAAGGCCATTCCATCAATTTTGATGTGCTTTATGATGCAAAGGCGCGGAATTATTCTGACATCCAAGAGGAAATCGGACAGAAAGAGGGCGAGTACATACGGACGTACAAACCCATTCTGAACACACAGATACCCACGGCGGCAGACTGGCGGAAATTTGATGTGCATACCCTTGACGCAAGGGAAATACTAAACGACATACTATGACAGGAGCGGGAGGCGCAATACCTCCCGCTCTTTTGTTTTCTTGGCTTCTGGACGGCGTTTCCCGCTCGTTTACTGCGTCCGGGGTATCTGTGTTCCCCTCCGTGAGATAAATACCGTCAGCGCCGTTTGCGGCTCGTCCTGCACTGTGTTCTCCCGCCGCGCGTATAAAAATCACATGGACAGCAAAACGCTTCTCTGCTTTGAAATATTGATAACTTCCTCGTCCCGTAGGCTGTTCAAATAGGTCTGCGTAATTTGAATGTTTTCATGCCCCAACAGGCGGGAAATGGTATAGAGGTCTGTCCCCATTTTGATATGCTGCTGGGCGTAGAAATGGCGGCAGGTATGGGGCGAAACGCGGATGCCCTCTATTCCCGCTCCGTGGCGTTTTACAATGTGTTCAACCGCACTATTGGTCAGCTGCTTGCCGTGGTTGGAAAGAAAATAGTAATCATCCGTATTCTTCAAGGCAAAATAGTTCTCCGCCGCCGCGTCATACTTCATTAGGGCTTTCCGCAGAATGGGCGTAATCGGCACGACACGCTGTTTGTGGTTTTTGCCGTTGATGATGATAAAGTCCTCATGTATGTCCTGCTTCTGGATGCAGCACAGTTCCCAACACCGAATACCAGTTTCAAATAATGCAGTCAGCACCGCCGCGTCCCGGATTTGCAGAAAATCACAGCCTTTGCAAGACTGCATCATCCGCCGCACATCAGACGGTTGGAACGCCATGACAACGGCTTTGTCCTGCTTGCACCACTTAAAGTTTTTCTTTGTGTTAAAGCCTCCGTAGCCCTCATCATAGCAGTATTGAATGAACGCCTTTGCCACTTTGAGAAGCCCGTTAATGTAACTGCCTTTTCTGCCCTTGGAGCTCATGTAGATGGAGAATTGCCGCACCACGGACAGGGATAAATCTTCAACCTCTGTTATTCCCGCTTCTTCCTCACAAAAGCGCAAAAAGAGATTGAGATTATTCCGATAACTCCGAATTGTTTTCGGAGTAAACTTCCTAACCTCAATCTCTACGAAATACTCTCGTTTTGCAGCGCTGATTTTCATGCTTTTTCCTCCTTTTGTATGTCGCAATCAAAGGAAAAGCGTATGTCACAACGGATTTGATGTATGTCGCAACACATTCCGAAAATGTTCTAAAATCCGTTGTTTTTATCGAAAATCAACTTGTTTTCAAATGGAATAATGCAATTACTCCTGCTCCCAGTTATGGTAGACGTTCTGTACGTCATCGTTCTCCTCCAGCAGGTCGATGAGCTTCTCCATATTCTTGATGTCGCCCTCGTCGGTGAGCTGGACATAATTCTGAGGCACCATCTGTACAGAGGCCTCCAGGAAAGAATAGCCCTTCTCCTCCAGCTTGGCCAACACCTCACCGAAAGCGTCGGGATCGGTATAGACTTCGAACACATCGTCCTCAGCCTGCATATCGTCAGCACCGCAGTCCAGCGCATCCATCATCATAGTATCCTCGTCCAGATCTTCACCGTCGATGACGATGACGCCTTTCCGGTCAAAGGACCAGGACACGCATCCGGTAGCGCCCAGGCCCTTGCCGTACTTGTCCAGCAGGTGACGGACCTCAGGGGCGGTGCGCTGGCGGTTGTCGGTCAGAGCCTCCACGATAACGGCCACGCCGTTGGGGCCGTAGCCCTCGTAGACCACATTCTCAAAGCTGTCCGTGCTGCCGGCGCCCAGGGCCCGGTCAATGGTACGCTTGATGTTGTCGTTGGGCATATTGGCGGCCT
Source organism: Pseudoflavonifractor sp. HCP28S3_F10 (assembly GCF_052065415.1). NCBI lineage: Bacteria > Bacillati > Bacillota > Clostridia > Eubacteriales > Oscillospiraceae > Pseudoflavonifractor > Pseudoflavonifractor sp. HCP28S3_F10. The sequence continues at coordinate 4,590 of NZ_JBQHUB010000045.1, forward strand.
TGGCCTTGGCAATGACAGTGGCCAGGCGGGAGTTGTTGGCGGGGTCGCCGCTGCCGCCCTGCTTAACCGCCACGATCATCTCACGGGCGATCTTGGTAAAGATCTGAGAGCGCTTGGCGTCGGCCGCGCCTTTGGTTTTCTGAATATTGTGCCACTTGGAGTGTCCGGACATACTATCGTTCCCTTCTCAAGATTCTATGGCTCCGCCCCCGGGGGCGATACGTAAAAAATCAACTTAAATAGTTTAGCACAGGGAATATGGCTTTGCAACCCCTAAAACGCCATTTACAGATAGGAAAAGACCTCTTTGTGCTCTTTTGTCTGCACGATCTCCAGCCCCGGGAAGCCGCTGCGCAGCCACTTCTCCAGCACAGGGCAGACCACGTTCTCCGTGGGGTAGTGTCCGGCGTCGATCAGGTTCACGCCCATTGCCTTGGCATCCAGGAACACGTTATACTTCACATCCGAGGTCACAAAGGTATCGCAGCCCATTTGGAAAGCGTCGGCCAGCATATCGCCGCAGGCGCCGCCGCCCACGGCCACCCGGCGCACCGGCCGGCGGGCATCCATATAGCGCAGGCCGTTGGCGCCCAAGGCCTCCTTCACATACCGGGCAAAGGCGGGCAGATACTCGGCGATCCCCTCCCGCATGCCCACGCGGCCGATGCCGTAGGGCCGGCCGATGGAATCGGTCCCTGCCTGGCAGAGCTGCTCGACCTGCGTCAGGCCCAGCCGCTGGGCCAGAGCATCGTTCACGCCGCCGGCCACCGCGTCCAGATTGGTGTGGGCACAGACGGCGGCGATCTTACGCTCCGTGAGCGCCAGCAGCACCCGGCCCACGGGGTCAGCGTCGGTGATACTGCGGGCAGGATGGAAGATCACCGGGTGGTGGGACACAATGAGCTCGGCGCCCAGCGCCGCCGCCTCCTCTACCACCTCCTCGGTGATGTCCAGGGCAATGAGCACCCGGCTGACCGGGCGCTCACCCCGGCCCACCAGAAATCCGGCGTTGTCAAAGTCCATCTGCATGGAAAAGGGGGCCACTCCGTCCAGATAGCGGATGATATCATTGACTGTGGTCATGCTTCCAACTCCTTCTGCATCTCGATCAGTCCCGTTCGGACCTGTTCCAGTTCATTTCGCCACGGAATATCCTCCGGGCGGGTGGAATGGCTGATCCCGGCCAGCGCCCGCTCCACCCGGCGGAGCAGGTCGGCCAGCAGCTCGCCCCGCAGCGGGTCCTGCCGCCCGCTTTCCTGCCTGCCTGCCCAGCACTCCGCCGGCGTCAGGGGGGGCATCTCCCCCGGCGCGGCCAGCATGATGGTATAGATGGTCCTCCCCTCCCGGCACAGGCGCTCCCGGATGATCCGGTAACCCGCCCGCTGAAGCCAGGAACGCAGCTCGGGCAGCGCGCTCATGGGCTGGAGGATCAGCCGCCTGTCCCCCAGCTTGGTCCAGGGCGCGGCAGCCAGAATGGCAGAGATGGTCTCTCCCCCCATACCGGCAATGGTGATATACTCCGCCTCCTCCGGCTTTATCCCGCTCAGTCCGTCACAGAGCCGGAAGGACATCCGCTCCGTGACACCGTACCGCTCCGCAGTTTTCCGGGCCCGGTCCAGCGGTCCGCGGCGGAGATCAGAGGCGACGGCCCGCGCGATCACCCCCCGCTGGATCAGGGCGGCAGGCAGATAGGCGTGGTCGGTCCCCACATCCACGAAACACACTCCGGACGGCACCAGGTCGGCCACCGTCTGAAGCCGCGGAGAGAGCTCAATAGCGCGCATATCACTCACCTCTTCTTTTTCTTTCGGATTAAAAAAGAGCGGCCAAACGCCGCTCTTTTTTGAGAACATGCTCTTTACTGCTTCGCGTTGGCGGCAATCTGCTCGTTGATGGCGTTCAGCAGGGCATCGACGTTGACGCCGTGGACCATGCAGGCCTCCTCCACAGTCTCGCCGCGGGAAGAGGGACAGCCCAGACAATGCATGCCGATGGACAGGAACAGAGGCGCGGTCTCAGGCGCGATGTCCAGGATATCGCCGATAATGGTATCTTTCGTAATCTGAACCATAATGGTAGACCTCCAAATAAAAAGTACGGTAGTAGTATATCCTATTTACCGCTCTTTTTCAACTAAAATCTCAGCCGGCCACACAAAAAGGACGCCCCGGAGGGCGTCCTTTTCAACGGTTTGTTTTTAGCGCTCCTCACGCATGCGGGCGAAGCAGTCGCTGCAGTACACGGGGCGGTCGGACTTGGGCTCGAAGGGCACACGGGCCTCGCCGCCGCAGGCGGCGCAGGTGGCGGTGAAGTACTCGCGGGGACCGCGGGAAGCGGCCTTGCGGGCGTCACGGCAAGCCTTGCAGCGCTGGGGCTCGTTCTGGAAGCCGCGCTCAGCGTAGAACTCCTGCTCACCGGCGGTGAACACGAACTCCTGGCCACACTCTTTGCATACCAAAGTCTTGTCTTCGTACATGATAATACCCTCTCTTTGACTCGTTTGCCCAGGCCCGGAATAAAACCGAAAAGTGCTGGGTCAGTGTGATAATATTTGCGCTCAGCTTTCGCTGATATCGCCGGAAAATAGATGCTGCGACAGCTTGCGTCGTATGCGCTGCACAGCGTTGTCCACCGATTTCGGGGACTGTTTTACCTCGGCGGCCATCTCCGAATAGGATAGTCCGTTCAGATAAAGCCCGAGGATCTTTGCTTCGAAACCGGATAGCTGGCCTTTCAGCACATTCATACGCTCACGCGCCTCTTCCCGGTCGATCATGGTATCCTCCGGGTTTTCCAGGCGGCGGTAATCAGTACCGCAAGTGTCATGGATGGTAAAACCGTCAAAAAAGGGGGTTTCGAAAGAGATATAGTTATTCAGCGGGATATGCTTTTCTCTGGCTGCCGCCTTGATGGCGGAGATCATCCGGTTCCGGATGCAGATCTCTGCATAGGTACGGAAAGAAGCTGCCCGTGTGGGGTCGTACTCCCGGATGGCCTTCAAAAGCCCCAGCATACCCTCCTGGATCAGGTCCTCGCTGTCTCCGCCTGCCAGAAACAGCGGACGGGCGTACTTGCGCACCACGCGGTTATAACGGAGGGCCAACTCTTCCTCCGCATCCCGGCAGCCTTCCGCAGCCATCCGGCACAGCGTTTCGTCCGACGCTTGTTCTTCTGTGAACGGGCGTGTTTCCATTCCTGATCTCCTTAAGGCATATTATACGCAGGAGCATAGCTTGTTGTCAAGTATTTCGTGCAAAATATTTATCTTACCTTGAAACAATTACAGATTTTTTATGACATCTGCCAGTTCTTCCGCATACCGGCGGGCCGCCTCATGGGTCTGTGCCTCCACCATGACGCGCAGCAATGCCTCAGTGCCGGAGGGACGGACCAGCACCCGGCCGGAGCCGTTCATCTCAGCCTCCTTGGCCGCGATGGCGTCCTTCAGTGCCTGAGCCGCCATGATCTCCTCCTTCTTCTCCTTGCTGGCCACCGGGAGATTGATAAGGACCTGAGGATAGCGCTTGCAGTCGGCCACCAGCTCAGAGGCCTTCTTTCCGGAGCGGAAGAGCACCTGAAGGAACTGGAGCGAGGTGAGCTCGCCGTCGCCGGTGGTGGCATAACGGCGGAAAATGGTGTGGCCGGACTGCTCGCCGCCGATGACGTAATCGCACTCCAGCATCTTTTCCAGCACGTTCCGGTCGCCCACAGGCGTGCAGAAGAGCTCCATTCCGTTCTCCCGGGCAAAGATATGCAGGCCCATGTTGCTCATCACAGTACCCACCATGGCATTTCCATTGAGGGCGCCCTCCGCTTTCAGCATACGGGCACAGGCAGCCATGATCTGGTCGCCGTCGATATCCTCACCGTTCTCGTCCACCGCCAGGAAACGGTCGGCGTCACCGTCATAAGCCAGACCAAGGTCATAACCGCCCGCCTTCACATGGGCCTTCAGGTCCTCCAGATGGGTAGAGCCACAGCCGTTGTTGATGTTGACACCGTCAGGCCGGGCATGAATGATGTCGGCATGGAGCTTGGGGAACCGGGCGAAGAGTCCGGGGGCCGTAGCAGAGGAAGCGCCGTTGGCGCAGTCCACAACGACACGCATCCCATCAAAATCCGCATCTACAGTTGAGACCAGGTGATCGATATACCGTCTTACCACTTCCTCGTCCATATGCACCACCCGGCCCAGATCCCCATGAGTCTTGAGGGGCACATTACAGCCGGAGAGGATGATATCCTCGATTTTATTTTCCAGCGCGTCCCGCAGCTTGTAGCCCTGGCTGTTGAAGATCTTGATGCCGTTGTGTTCAAATGGATTGTGGGAGGCGGAGATGACGATGCCCGCGTCCGCCCCGCTGTCCACGGTGAGGAAGGCTACCGCCGGAGTGGGCACCACGCCCAGATGCAGCACATCCGCGCCGGCGGAGCACAGTCCCGCCACCAGCGCGCTCTCCAGCAGATCCGAGGAGATCCGGGTATCCTTGCCAATGGCGATCCGGGGCCGGTCCGTCCCCTTCTCCTCCGCCATGACCACCGCCGCCGCCAGGCCCACCTGGTAGGCCAGGGTAGCGTCCAGTCCGGCGTTAACCACGCCGCGAATACCGTCCGTTCCAAATAGCTTGCCCATATTCATGCACCTCATTCACGATCAACAGATTTGTGAGAAAAGCCGCCGGCAAAGTCCGCCTGCCGGCCATATTCCGAAGATGAATCAAAAGGAGAGCTGCTCCAGCCCCTCGCCTGCGGCGGAGCTGGGAACAGGAAGCCCCAGATGCTCATAGGCCCGCCGGGTAACGCAGCGGCCCCGGGGCGTCCGGGTAAGGAACCCCATCTGCATCAGATAGGGCTCGTACACGTCCTCCAGCGTCACCGCCTCCTCGTTGATGGTGGCGGCCAGGGTCTCCAGTCCCACCGGGCCGCCGCCGTAATGGGAGATAATGCTGGAGAGCATCCGGCGGTCGATGGCGTCCAGGCCCAGGTAGTCCACCTCCAGAGCGGTAAGGGCCTCGTCGGCCACAGCTTTCGTGATGACGCCGCCCGCCCTGACCTGGGCGAAGTCCCGCACCCGGCGGAGCATCCGGTTGGCGATACGGGGCGTGCCCCGGCTGCGGCGGGCAATCTCCAGCGCCCCCTCCGGCTCGATGGGGACGTTCAGGATGCCGGCGCTCCGGGTGACGATAAGAGAGAGCTCCTCCGGAGTATAGAGCTCCAGCCGCAGGGTGACGCCGAACCGGTCCCGCAGCGGGGCCGAGAGCTGCCCGGCCCGGGTGGTGGCTCCGATCAGAGTGAATCTGGGCAGATCCAGCCGGATGGAGTTGGCCGACGGTCCCTTCCCGATGATGATATCAATGGCGAAATCCTCCATGGCCGGATATAAAATCTCCTCCACCGAGCGGTTGAGCCGGTGGATCTCATCCACAAAGAGGATATCGTTCTCGTTCAGATTGGTCAGCAGGGCCGCCAGGTCCCCCGGCTTCTCGATGGCAGGGCCGGAGGTAATGCGGATATTGACTCCCATCTCGTTTGCGATGATGCCGCTGAGGGTGGTCTTGCCCAGGCCGGGAGGGCCATGGAGCAGTACATGGTCCAGGGGCTCATTGCGCATTTTGGCCGCCTGGATAAAGACCTCCAGGTTGCCTTTGGCCTTGGCCTGACCGATATATTCGTTTAAAGTCTTGGGGCGCAGGGAACCCTCGTTCTCGTCCTCCCGGGTGAGGGAGGTGGTCACCAGAGGGGCCTCGGTCTCAAAACCGCCGCTGTCGGAAAAATCAATACTCAAGCCCTCACCTCCTTATCACCACTCACCGGTATCCAGGCCGAGCTCCCTGATCACCTGTACCAGGGTGTCCAGAAAGCTCTCCTCTCCGACGGTGTTCATCTTGAAAAAAGCCGCCTGGCTTCCCCCCGCGGTGATGGCCGAGAGGAACAACTCCTCTCCCCGGCCCACCAGGGTCAGGTTCATGCTCACCCGGTTCCCGCCAAACACGCTGTAGCGCTCAAAGACACGGACGGCACAGCGGACCTCGCCGCTGGAATAGTCGCTGCCATCCTCAAAGCTGGCTGATAGGCTCCCGTTCAGGACCCCGTCGGAGAGGGCCTCCAGGACCCGGTCAAAGTCTCCGGTCAACCGCCATTCCCGCTTTGCCATGTGATACCCCCTCAGTTTCTCAGCATTTTCTTCAGGGCCTGCTTGACGATCTGCTCCAGCTCCAGGTTCTCCATGTCGATACCCTTCAGGGCCTGGGCCACCTCCGCCGGGCTGTAGCCCAGCACCGCCAGGGCGGCGGAGGCCTCGCTGGACTTGTTCTGGGGGATCACGGTAACGCCGGTGCCGCCGTAGCTCTCCCCCTTGGCTGCGATCTGGCCCTTGGCCAGTTTGTCCTTGAGTTCCAGGATGATCCGCTGGGCGATCTTCTTGCCGATACCCTGGGCCACGGTGAGGGCCTTCTCATCCCCGGTGATGATGCTCATAGCCAGGCCCTCCGGTGTGGTGGCCGACAGGATGGACAACGCTGCCTTGGGGCCCACGCCGGACACGCCGATGAGCAGGCGGAAGCAGTTGAGTTCGTCCTCAGTGGCAAAGCCGTAGAGCTCAAAAAGCTCCTCCCGGACATACAGGTGGGTGAAGAGCTTTCCCTTCTGCCCCACAGTCAGGCGGGAGAGAGTCTGGTTGGTGGTGCGGCACGCGTACCCCACGCCGCCGCAGTCGATCACGGCCAGATAGGGCTCCACATGGGCCACCGTGCCGCTGACATAATAGAACATAGGCGTATCTCCTGTTTAAATCCGTTTTTCGTACCGTCCGCTGCCGGGCCGGGCCGGGTCAAAGGCACTGAGGCGGGAGTGGCTGGAACGGGCATGACACAGGGCGATGGCCACCGCGTCCGCGGCGTCGTCCGGCTTGGGGACCGCTTTCAGGTCCAGCAGACGCCGGGTCATATCCATAACCTGCCGCTTCTCCGCCTTGCCGTACCCCACCACGGCCTGCTTGACCTGGGAAGGCGAATACTCGAAGATGGGCACGCCCTCCCGCTCCGCCGCCAGAAGGATCACGCCCCTGGCCTGGGCCACGCTGATACCGGTGGTAACGTTGTTGTTGAAAAAGAGCTCCTCCACCGCCATGGCGTCTGGGCTGAAAGTACGGATCAGAGTCTCCATGTCGTCCGCGATCTGCCGCAGCCGCGCCGGCAGGGGCTGACCCGCCGGCGTGGTGATGGCGCCGCACCGGAGCAGGCGCTGCCGGCCCCCGGCGGATTCCAGCACACCGAAGCCCACGATGGCAAATCCGGGATCGATGCCCAGTATGATCATCCCGCCGCCTCCCTGCTCCCAATGATGGGTGTTCGCGCTATACGCATACATTGTTATTTTAACATATGTGTTCGAAAATGGAAAGCCGTTTTCTCATCTGCCCCGCCGGGGCAAAAAAGAGCCGGAGCATTCCCGCTGGAACACTCCGGTCCGGTCCTTTTTAACTGATTCAGGCCCTGGGATGAGCCTTGTTGTAGACGTCTTTCAGCTTCTGGCTGACGATCTGGGTATAGATCTGGGTGGAGGAGATATCCGCATGGCCCAGCATCTCCTGGATGGAGCGCAGGTCGGCGCCGTTTTCCAGCAGGTGGGCGGCAAAGGAATGCCGCAGGGTATGGGGCGTGATCTCCTTCTGGATCCCGGCCTTCTCCTGATAATGCTTGATGATCTTCCAAAATCCCTGTCGGCTCATACGCTCGCCGCTCATATTGACGAAGAGGGCCGGCTCGTCCGGATGCTCCAGCATCTGGGGCCGCACATGCTCCAGATAGTCGCTCAGCGCCCGGATGGCCGCCGGGTACAGGGGGATGATGCGTTCCTTATCCCGGCTGACGCAGCGGATGAAGCCGGCGCTCAGGTTGATATGCTCCAGATTCAGCCCGATCAGTTCGCTGACCCGGATGCCGGTGGCATAGAGCAGCTCCAGCATGGCCCGGTCCCGGCAGCCCTTGGCGTCCGATGGGTCAGGCTGTTCCAGAAAAAGTTCCACTTCCTTGCTGGTAAGGATCTGGGGGAGCTTGCGCTCCACCTTAGCGGGGGCCAGCCCCCGGGCCGGATTCCGGTCCACCCACCCCTGGCTCATCAGATAGCTGTAAAAGGACTTCAGCGAAGCAAGCGAGCGGGTCACGGTAGCCGCCGACTTTCCCTGGGAGGTCAGATACCTGATATAGGACTCCACATCTTCCTGGGCCACCTGCTCCACCGCAGTACCCTCGGTCTCCAGCCAATGCTCAAATTGACGAATGTCACGGAGATAAGAACTCATTGTGTTGGACGCGGCCTTCTTTTCCTCCGCCAGATATGTCTCATATGCCTTATAGTAGTCCATGATCCAACACCCTCTTTTTATAATCAAAGAAGTCCAAAAGGAGCAGATGCTCCCTTTGAACCGCGCAGCGATCTCCGCCGCTCAGGGCCGCTTTGCGGCCCCGCTTTGAATTTCATAGTCCGGAAGGCGCGTGATACGCGCTGGCTGGCAACGCCCGCCCATTGAAAAACAGTTTGCTGTTTTTCAACTTCTGCGACTATATCGCTCTTCATTGGTCGGCTTTTCACGGCGGCCGTACCGCCGCCGGCCGGACGGTCATACGCCCTGAAGCTGGAGCAGCTTCGCGCCTCCCGCCACCAGGGCCGGGACCGCGACGGACTCCAGAAACACACACACACACAGCGCACCGGCACACAGGCCGCAGCGCAGAAAATAGCCTCGCCCATAGGGGGAGCTTCGCCGGCCCTCGCCCAAAAACCGGGTAGCCAGATACCGGGAGGCCAGAAGGCCCTGGACACCCAGGATAAAAAGGACCGGCAGCGCCACACAGCCCGAAACGCCGAACACAAAGAATGCCAGGAGGCCCCCTGCGCCGCCGAACATCCGGACAAAGGATGCAATGGAAAACGCGAGCAAAAAGCCGCGGATGAAAAACACGATGGGGATCCCCAGAAGGCCCAGAGTCGTAAACCCCAGGACAAAAACCAGCAGCGGCCAGCGCACCGTCTCCCACACCAGTGAAAAAAGGGGCGGCGCAGACACAGTCTGCTCACCGGCAGCAGCTACGAAGCGCTCCAGGTAGAGGGCCAGGCTGTCGCTCCCCCCGCCGCCCACCCGGGCCGCCAGAGCACACCCCAGCAATCCGCCTAGAAAAAAGAACGCTGACGTTACCGCCAGCGCGGGCATCGAGCCATCCGACGGCACGCTCCACACCTTTGTGATGGTTCTACGCATGGGATGTCACCTCCGGCTTATCCTATGGAGGACAGGCCGGTTTTAGAACAAGCCCAAGTGACAACAGTGCGTCATCTTTCTTTTAATATAATCCATGCGAAACAATTTCGCAAGGGGCTTCGTCCAAAATCTCAAATTTTTGTTTATTATGACTTGGAATTATGTATCCTATATTATGTAAACTTTTTAACGATAAAGGAGCGCCGCTCGCAGCGGCGCTCCTGCTTTTTCTACATATAGTTATATACATTTTGTATACCACTATATATTGTTGTTCGCTTGTGCTCATCCTGTTTACGCTCTGTATAGCCAGCTAGTTTCTGAGCTCAATCTCCCATGCCGGCGGCGATGGCGCGGAGGGCAATGGCACACTCCAGCCGCTTCCGCTCCAACTCACAGCCCACCCGGTGGGGATGCTTTATGTCCCCGTTCACAAGCAGATTGGAAGCGCTGCAGCCGCCGGAGCAATAGAACCGGGCCCAGCAGTTCCGGCACTCTTCCCTGGTGTAGATGTTCAGCGCTGCAAACTTGTGGGAGAGCTCCATGTCAAAGGAACCGTCGTGGATGCTGCCCAGCCTGTAGTCCTCATTCCCCACAAACTGGTGGCAGGGATAGATGTCTCCCTCAGGGGTGATGGCCACATATTCGCAGCCTGCACCGCAGCCCCGCAGCCGCTTGATCACGCAGGGACCCTGGGCCAGGTCCACGTTGAAGTGGAAAAAGTTGGTCTCCGGATGGTCCTTCAGATATTCGGCCAGCTTCTCATACTCGGCCTCCAGCTCGGGCAGGTCGGCCTCCTGCAGAGCGTAGGGATCCTCCGCCTTGCCCACCACGGGCTCCACCGAGATGTTGCGTCCGATGGCGGCCAGGGCCTTCACATCCTCGGCAAAATCCTTGTGGAAGCGGGTAAAAGTACCGCGGAGGTAATAATCCTTGGTGCCCCGGCCCTCGATGAGCTTTTTGAACTTGGGGACGATCACGTCGTAGCTGCCCTTGCCGTTGACGGTGGGACGCAGATCGTCGTTGACCTCCTTGCGGCCGTCTATCGAGAGCACCGCATTGGACATCTCCCGGTTGATGTACTCGATGTTCTCATCGTCCAGCAGCACGCCGTTGGTGGTAATTGTAAAGCGGAAACACTTGCCCTTCTCCTTCTCAATGGAGCGGGCATACTCCACGGTCTTCTTCACGGTGTCCATGGCCATGAGGGGTTCGCCGCCGAAGAAGTCCACCTCGATGTTGCGGCGGGGGCCGGATTTCTCCACCACGAAATCGATGGCCTTTTTGGCGGTCTCAAAGTCCATGGTCATGCGGTGCCCAGTACCAAAGTCGCCGGTGGAGGCAAAGCAGTACTTGCACCGCAGGTTGCAGTCGTGGGACACGTGGAGGCACAGGGCCTTTACCAGCGCGGACTGCTGCATGGAGGCGGCTTTCTCCCGGTCGATGTAGTCGTCCTCCTCAAATAGGAGCCCCTGGGCAGCCAGGCTCCGCAGCTCCTGCCAGGCCTCCTCCAGGGCGTCGGCGCCATACTGGGGCAGCTTGTCCATGATCTCCCGGGGACAGTGTTCCGCCATGGGAGGCGTCACCTGCTCCAGCAGATGATAGGTCAGCTCGTCCAGCACATGGACGGCGCCGCTGTTCACGTCCACCGCGATATTTACACCAAGGGCTTGAAAGGTATGTACCATGTTTTCGTTCCTCCAAATCAATTTGAGCGTCCCGGATCGCGGGAACGTGGGGCAAAACGCCATGGCATGGAAAAAGGGTGGGGAGCCCCCACCCTTTCAACCATTCCGGACTCTTACTTGTTGTTCTCGCACTTCTGGTTGGCAACGGTGCAAGAGGTCTTACAGGCGGACTGGCAAGAGGTCTGGCACTCGCCGCAGCCGCCGTGAGCAGCGCTGTTCTTCAGAGTAGCGCCGTTGAGCGTCTTGATATGCTTCATGTTCTTTTCCCTCCCATTAGTATAGGATATCAATGGAAGTATACCATAGCCGTCTTTAAATTTCAATCATTTTCGCCGCTTTTTCTTGGGCCTGGCCGTCCGTCCCAGAAGCCCTGCCGCCACGCCGCCGCACAGGCAGCCGCCCAATAAGGTCAGTCCGCCCGTTTCCTGAGGCGAGGCACGAAAGGCCAGCGTCCCTATCGTCAATAGCAACAGGAACAGCACCGCACCGGCGGCCAATCCCACCACCAGTGCCCGGGCCCCGCAGCGCCGTACTGCCAGCAGCCCTCCGGCAAAGGCGCCCAGCACACAGGCCGCTGTGGTGATCTGTCCTGTTATTTTTTCGCTGAGCGTCCCAGCAGAGACCATCACCGAGGCCAGCAGCAGCGCCGCCAGGCAGACCGCGAAAGCCACCGCGCCGCCCAGCAGGATCCCGACACCGTAGCGCACCAGTCTGGCCCCCTGGTCCTCTTCCTTTTTGGCCATGCATATCCCTCCTTCCTGCTGGAATCCTATGCCGGAGAGGGCGGGGACATGTCGGCCGGACAGGAAGATACAAAAAGCGCCCGGCATGACGCCGGGCGCTCTCTCTTGCCATTTTGGGTTACTTCTGGTTCTCTTCGGTCTGCTTGCCCTTGCTGGAAACCGCCCACTTGGCGAACTCGACGCGGACGCGGTCGGCGCCGGTCTCGATCACAATGGTCTCCTCCTTGACGGCACAGATAGTGCCCACGATACCGCCGATGGTGGTGATCACATCCCCCACCGCCAGCTCGGAGCGCATCTTGGCCATCTCTTTCTTCCGCTTGTTCTCGGGGCGGATGAGCATGAAATAGAAAATGGCGATCAGCAAAACAAAGGGCAGCACCATGGAGAGGATATCCGTGGTTCCGCCGGCGGTCAGGACCGCATTGGTAACACCTGTCAGCAAATTGATCTCCTCCAACGTTGAAATTGCAAATATCTAATGATTTGCATGTAAAAGATATTATAAGGCAGCCCAGATCATTTGACAAGCCCTTTTGTCAATTTTCCCCGTTCTACAGCCTCCTGCCAAGCCGCTCGGAGTACTCCGCGCGGAAAGCCCCGAAAGTGCCGGCGTCCAGTTCTTCCCGGATACGCGCCATCAGGCTGTTGTAGAAATACAGGTTATGGAGCACCGCCAGGCGCATGGCCAGCATCTCTCCCGCCGTGAACAGATGGCGGAGATAGGCCCGGGAAAAATGCCGGCAGGCCGGGCAGGAGCAGGCCTCGTCGATGGGGCGGTCGTCCAGCTTGTACTTCTCATTCTTGATATTGATGGCCCCGTCCCAGGTGTAGAGCTTTCCGTGTCGGGCGTTGCGGGCGGGCATGACACAGTCAAAGAAGTCCACGCCCCGGGCCACCGCCTCGATGATATTGGAGGGCGTACCCACCCCCATGAGGTAGCGGGGCTTGTCCGCAGGCATGTGTGGCTCCACCGCATCGATGATGTCGTACATGACCTGGGTGGGCTCGCCCACCGCCAGGCCGCCGATGGCGTAGCCGTCGCAGTCGATCTTTGCGGTCTCCTTCATATGCCAGACCCGCAGGTCCGGATAGGTGGCGCCCTGGTTGATGCCGAAGAGCATCTGCTGCGGGTTCACCGTATCAGGCAGGGAATTGAGCCTGTCATGCTCCGCCTTGCAGCGGATGAGCCACCGGAGGGTCCGCTCGCAGGATGCCTTGGCGTAGTCGTACTCCGCCGGGTTCTCCACACACTCGTCAAAGGCCATGGCGATGTCGCTGCCCAGGTTGGACTGGATACGCATGGACTCCTCCGGCCCCATAAAGATGCGCCGGCCGTCGATGTGGGAGGCGAAGGTGACCCCCTCCTCCCTGATCTTCCGCAGTCCGGAGAGGGAGAAAACCTGGAACCCGCCGGAGTCGGTCAGGATGGGACCGTCCCAGTCCATGAACCGGTGCAGGCCGCCCATCTGCCGCACCACATCGTCTCCGGGCCGCAGGTGCAGATGATAGGTGTTGGACAGCTCCACCTGACAGCCGATCTCCTTCAGGTCATGGGCCGACACCGCGCCCTTGATGGCGCCCTGAGTACCTACATTCATAAAAACAGGGGTCTGCACCGTTCCGTGGGCGCACCGGAACACGCCCCGCCGGGCGCGTCCCTCTGTTTTGATCACTTCAAACACAATAAAACTCCCTTGCCGTCGTCTTCCCCTTCAGATCCCGTCCAAACAGCGGATGGATAGGGTCTTTTATTGTATCATAGTTTCCGTGACCGCGCAATATTTCCATAATCCGCCTTCATCTCCAAGATTGAGATTGACAGGTCGTTCCAGTCAATTTTATAATAGATCGAACGTTTTTTAAAAACCATTCGTTTGGGAGGCAGCTTATGACCTCGGGTGCCATTCTTCTCACCGCCGGTCCCATTTTGGGCGGCCCTTCCTTTGATCCTTTGGAATCTCTGGGGTTCTGCTCCGCTATTCAGCGTCTGGTGCGTACCCTGCAGAACTGCGGAGTACGCCACATTCTTCTCTCCTCCACCTCCGGCAAGCGGGCGGAGCTGGAAAAGCACATGGCCCGATGGGGCGTGCTCTGCCAGGCGGTACCCGGTGGTGCATCTCTCTCCGCTTCTCTCCGGTTTGGACTGTCCTCCATGGCACATACATGCGACCGTCTGCTTGTTCTGGCGGCGGATATCCCCTTTCTCGCCCCCTCCACGGTACAGGCCCTGCTGGGCAGCGATGCCCTCCTCTGCCGCCCTCTGGTGGACGGTGCGCCTGGAGGGATCTTCTCCGTTGACCGGCGCCTGTTTCCCACACTCATGGCAGAAGAGGACCTGCCCTCTCCAGACGCGGTTTCCCGTGCCTGCGGTCTCTCTTTTACGGATATCCCCGTCGCCGACCCGGGTGCTCTGCCCGATGCACGGGCGAAAGGATTATTTCCCGCCCTTCTGGCCCGCAGCTCCCGGGATGCATCCCATGTGTCCCTCAAGCTCCGGCTCTGCCGGGACAGGCCCTTCTTCGGTCCGGGCACCGCGCAGCTGCTGAGTCTCATTGAGTCCACCGGCTCCATTCGGGACGCCTGTCAGCAGATGGGGCTCTCATACAGCAAGGGCCGCCATATGATTGCGGTCATGGAGGAGGAACTGGGCATCCCCATCGTCCTTCGCCAGCAAGGCGGGCACAACGGCGGCGCGGCCAGTCTCACCGAGGAGGGCAAAATGCTCATCCTCCGGTTCGAGCAGCTGGAGAGCCGCTGCCAAGCACTGGTACAGCAGGCCTACCGTGAGATTTTCCCGGAGCTTTGATCCTCCGGCTATCCTTGCGCTTACATTTTAATATTGGGAGATCTCCCCCGCTCCGCCGCCGTCCAGGAGGCGGAGGACAGGAACCAGACCGTTCTGGAAGCCCTGCCCTCCTCCCCCATGGCGGGGGCCTATCGTGTCCTTGCGGACCGTATCCTGGAGGTATGCGGCTATGAGTGAAGGACTTTCCTACTTTATCCCCCATCACGGCCGCCCCAAGATCAGCTTACGCATTCCGGAGAGCCACAGCCTTCATGTCTGTCCGGCGGCCTGCGGGCGGCGCAGCGGGATCCGAGCCATACGCAACGGCACCAAGGAGCACGTCTCCTTTCTCTATGTCACAGAGGCCGATATAAGCTCCGGAGGGTATGAGGCCATGATCGGAGACGCCGTGGAGGAACTGCTGGAGCTGCTCTCCCCCCGTCCCCGCGCGTTTCAGCTCTATGTGAACTGCATCGACGATTTTTGGGGCACCGACGAAAATGCTCTGGCAGCGGCGCTCAGTGAGCGCTTCCCCGGTGTGGGTTTCGCGGTGTTCCACATCGACCCGGTCACCTCCGATGACGCCATCCCGCCCGGGATGCGCCAGCAGGAGCGGCTCTACTCCTTTTTGCGTCCAGGGCCCCATGACACAGGCGTTAACCTGATCGGCGCCTTTGTCCCACCCGACCCCGACTGCGAGCTCTACTCCTTCCTGCGGGAATGCGGCGCGTTCGAGGTACGGGAGCTCACCTCCTGCCCGGATTTCGAGCATTATCAGCGCATGGCTGCCAGCCGTCTCAATCTGGTCCTGATGCAGATGGGACAGTACGCCGCAAAGCGGATGGAAGCCCATCTCGGCATTCCATGGCTCTTTCTGCCCGCCACCTACGATCTGGAACAGATCGACGCCAATTACCAGTCTATCGCCAACGTGCTGGGCCAGCCCTGCCCCGACCTGCGCCCCTACCGTCAGGCCGCCCAGCGTGCCGTTTCCGGTGCGCTGGAATGCGTGGGAGACCTGCCTGTGGTAGTGGACTCCTCGGCCACCATGCAGCCCTTTGCGCTGGCCGCCGCGCTGCACCGCTATGGATTCCATGTGGCGGCGGTCTACGCGGCCCACTGGAAGGAGAGCGACCGCGCCGACCGGCTCTGGCTGGAGGCCAACTGCCCCTCCGTCCGCATCCTCTGCAGTGAGCGTTACCAGGACATCACAGACTGCGGCCTTTCCCGAAAGGTCCTGGCCATCGGATACGACAGCGCCTATCTGCTTCGCTCCCGTCATTTCGTGGACATCCAGCGGGACGAGGGCCTGTTTGGATACTACGGCCTCATCCGCCTGATGGAACGCATGGGAGACGCCGCGCTCCGCAGTACCGCCTGGAGGTAAGTCCATGAAACAGCTTTCGATCTATCTGCCGCCCTTCGCAGGGGATTACTCCGGCGCCTGCTCTGCTCTCTTCGACTTCAATTGTCTCATACTCATCCAGGACGCGGCCTGCTGCACCCGCAACTATGTGGACTACGACGAGCCCCGCTGGGACCGGACCAAGCGTACCACTCTTTGCGCCCAGCTGCGGACCATGGACGCTGTTCTGGGCCGTGATGACAAGCTGATCTCCAAGGCCGTTCAGGCCGCCGGTGAGCTCCATCCGGATTTCATCGCTCTGATGGGAGGCCCCGTACCCGCCGTCATCGGCACAGACTTTCCGGGCATTGCCCGGGAAGTGGAGGCACAGACCGGAATTCCCGCACTGGGGCTTCCCACCACCGGTTTTTCCTCTTACACCTCCGGGATCGAGCTGGTCCTTTCGGCGCTCATTGACCGGTTCACCGCCCCGCCCTCTGACAAGGTCCCGGACGGCGTCAATGTGCTGGGCCTGACACCGCTGGACTTCGGCAATACCGGAAACGACCGTGCCATCCGGCAGGCGCTGGAAGAGCGGGGATTCGGCGTGGTCTGCTCCTTTTCCATGGGTGTCGGTCTGGAGGAGGTCCGCCGGGCCGCCTCTGCCCAGGTCAATCTGGTAGTCAGCCGCAGCGGTCTGCGGGCCGCGCTGGAGATGGAACGCCGCTTTTCCATTCCATGGGTGGCGGGCGTTCCCATCGGAACCCTTGGCGCGGATCGTCTGGCCGCCCTGCTGCGCGCCTCCATACTGGACGGCCGCAGCTGGAGCTTTTCCGTGGCCTCGGACGCCCCCTCTGATATCCCTCCTCTCCTTCTGATCGGTGACCAGGTGGCCGCAAACTCCCTGCGTGCGTCGCTGCTTCTCAACGGAGACCGCCGCCCTCTGGCCGTGGCCAGCTTTTTTGGCCTCGCACCCCAGCTGGCTTTGCCCGGTGATCTGGCGCTGGAAAGCGAGGCCCATCTTCTCCGTCTTTTGAAAAAGGGGGCCTTTTCAGGTATGATCGCCGATCCCCTCATCACCCACCTTCCGCCGGTCCGTTGGCGCTGGTGGACCTCTTTCCCCCATCCGGCCGTCTCCAGCAATCTCTACTGGGACAAAGTTCCTCTCATAATGGGAGACACCATGGACCGGACGCTCCGGCGCTGGGCTGCGGAGCGTCCCTGACCCTTTTCTGAAAGAACTCCCCCGGACACGGAAAATGAACTGCACCCCATTTGTTAGACAGTATGATATACTATCTAACAAGTGGGGTGTTTACTATGCCAAAAGGGATCCCAAACAAACGATATATGCCAGAATTTAAGAAACTG
>NZ_JBQHUB010000046.1:0-17836 GCF_052065415.1 Pseudoflavonifractor sp. HCP28S3_F10
TCAAGGCGAAGCTAAAGGGCTTGCCGCCTGCTCTTCACAGACAACAAGCCCTTTCGGTTGCTTGAACAATTTTTGCTTCGAAATATTGTCTAACTTTTCGGGGTCACTTCATTTGGCCGGGGAATTTTTTATGGCGCCGGGCGACGGTTTTCCTTCCGGATGCCCAGCACCAGGAAACGGATGAGGGGAAGGCGCCTGACCAGAGCGCAGAGGGCGAAGGTCCCCGCGGCGCCCAGCACAGCGGCGGCGGCATAGTTCCACACCGGCGGCAGCGCCAGAGCGTAGCGGAGCAGGGAGCAGACCGCCATCAGTACCGGGTAGTGGAGGACATACAGGCCGAAGCTGCACCGGGTCATGAAGCGGGTGAAGGGGGTCTCCCGGTCCCAAAGGACCTTGCCCCAGCCCAGAAGAGCCAGAATGACGGCCCAGAGATACAGGTTGGTCCAAAAGCTCTGGAGGCACTGTGGGGCGGTAAAGTCCGTGCCGTAGAAGCGGACCATATACACCGTGCCCGCGGCAGCGGCGGCGGCCAGCATGGGGACGCGGAGCCGCACGGCGGCGTCCTGGACCTCATCATGGGAGAAGATATAGTACCCCATCAGAAAGACCGCCAGGTAGATGCCGAAGCGGTACATGGTGAGCACGGGCACATTTCCCACCTGGGCCGCGCACCAGAGGGGGAGGAAGAGCAGGGGAAGGGCCGGGGCGCTCACCCGTCCGCCCAGCTTCCACAGCCTGTCATCCCGGTCCAGGCGGCGGAGAAGAATAAGCAGGCAGGAGAAGAGAAAGAGCATCTGGATGAACCACAGAGGCCCCATGCCGCTGAGTACCGCGACGGGGTAGAGCAGGGGAGCGGGAATATAGGAGAGCGCGCCTCCGGCGTGGAGGTTTAGCAGTCCGGTGACCCAGTGGATCACGAAGAGCCCCAGAGTGGAGGGGATGAGCAGCTTGTCCGCCCGCTCCCGCAGGAACTGCCGGGGCGTCCGCCGCTCCAGGGCGTACCGGGCGCTCATCCCCGCGATGAGGAAGAGAAGCGCCATGAACCAGGGGTAAACGATGTACATGGCCCCGTCAAGAGCCGGGATGCTCTCCGAGCCGGGCAGGCCGCCGGGGATGCCCACGCCGTTGAAGAGGTAGCACACATGGTAGAGCAGGACCAGCACCACGACAGCCCAGCGGAGATTGTCCAGATGGTGCCGCCTCATACCGGCTCATCCCCATTCTCCCCGCCGTCGAAGATGCTGGCAGTGATCCGGGCGATCATGGACTTGGGAGGGATGGCCAGCCCCCGGGACTCATCGCCCAGCAGGAGCAGGGTGTCCCCGGGCCTGATCTGAAAGACGTCCCGGGCCTGCTTGGGGATGACGATCTGTCCCTTCTCGCCTACGGTAACGGTCCAGGCGTATTTTCCATCGGGGTGTTTCATTGTGGTTTTACACCTCCTAAAAGTATGATTTGTATAATTTATTATACTTTTCTCCTGCGGCAACGTCAAGAGGGAAGGGACGCCGGGGCGAGGCGTGAAAGCGGGGGAGAAAAAGGGGAAAACCGTTTGCATTGGGCCCGGGGAATTGATATAATACTTTATTAACACAGTATGCCCATGGTTGGGCAGATGACAGAGAGGTGTCCGGCTTGTATCTGAAAGCGCTTGAGATCCAGGGCTTCAAATCCTTCCCTGATAAGACCGTGCTCACCTTCGGAGAGGATATCACGGCCATCGTGGGCCCCAACGGTTCGGGCAAGTCCAATCTCTCGGACGCCATCCGCTGGGTGATGGGGGAGCAGTCCACCCGGGCCCTCCGGGGCGGAAAGATGGAGGACGTGATCTTCGGCGGCACGGAACGGCGCAGGCAGCTGGGCTTTGCCGAGGTCAGCCTGGTGCTGGACAACACGGACCGCAGCTTCCAGGTGCCGGAGGACGAGGTGATGGTCACCCGCCGGTACTACCGCTCGGGGGAGAGCGAGTACTACATCAACCGCCGCTCGGTGCGCCTCAAGGACGTGAACGAGCTTTTTATGGATACCGGCCTGGGCCGGGAGGGCTATTCCATCATCGGCCAGGGCAAGATAGATGAGATCCTCTCGGTGAAGAGCGCCGACCGCCGGGAGGTCTTTGAGGAGGCCGCCGGTATCTCCCGCTTCCGCCACCGGAAGGAGGAGGCCGAGCGCAGGCTGGAGCGCACCGAGGAGAACCTGGTGCGCATCCGGGACAAGATCGACGAGCTGGAGCTGCAGGTGGAGCCTCTGCGCCAGCAGTCCGAGAAGGCGAAGAAATTCCTCGTCCTCCGGGACGAGATGCGCGCGCTGGAGATCTCCCTCTGGCTGGAGCAGCTGGATAAGCTGCGCGCGGCCGCCGTGCGCCTCTCCGCCGACTGCGAGCGGGCTGTCCGGGAGAAGGAGGACGCCCGCCAGGCGGTGGAGGCGCTCTACGCCCGGGTGGAGGAGCTCTCCGCCCGGATGCGGGAGAAGGACGTGAAGGCGGAGGAGGTCCGCTTTGACATGATGGGCCGCCAGGCCGACGCCAACGGGCTGGAGAGCGCCATCGCCGTGCTCAAGAGCAGCATCGAGAACAATCTGGAAAACGCCGGGCGGGTCCGCCGGGAGTTGGAGCAGCAGGAGGGGCGGGCCGGTTCCATCGCCGCCCAGATCGGGGAGCGGAAGGAGCGGCTGGAGCAGATCCTGGCCGATACCCGGGCGGGGGAGGAGACTCTGGCCCGGAAGGAGCAGGAGGCCGCCGACATCGCCAAAAGCGCCGGCACCCTGACCGAGGAGCTGGAGGAGCTGCGCCGGCGGGAGAATGTGGACGCGGCCTCGGCCGCCCAGGCCCGGGCCCTGCTGTCCGCCCTGGCTGCCGCGGCCCAGGAGCTGATGGACCGGGACGGCGCGGTGCGCCGGGAGCTGGCCGAGGGTGAGGATACCCTCCGGACTCTGGAGGAGGAGGCCAAGGCCGCCGCCGCCGAGCTGGAGCAGGCCAGAGAGGACCGGGATTCCCTGCGCAATATCATCAGCGGCCATACCCTCCGGGTCCAGACCCGGGAGCGCCGGGCGGAAGAGGCCGAGGAGCGCTGGCGGAAGCTGCAGATGGAGGACGGAGCCCTCCGCTCCCGCATCCATCTGCTCACCGAGCTGGAGAAGAGCTACGAGGGCTACCAGAAGGCGGTGAAGCTGGTGATGGGTGAGGCCGGGCGCGGCCAGCTCAAGGGCGTCCGGGGGCCGGTGGCCTCCCTCATCCGGGTGCCCGATCCGTATGCCGTGGCCATCGAGATCGCCCTGGGCGGCGCCGCGCAGAACATCGTGGTGGAACGGGAGGAGGACGGCAAGGCCGCCATCTCCTGGCTCAAGCGGCGGGACGGGGGCCGGGCCACCTTCCTGCCCCTGAGCGCCATCCGCCCCTCCGAGTTCCGGGACCGGGGCGTGGAGGGGGAGAAGGGCTTTGTGGGCATGGGCGACGCTCTTGTCGCCTTTGACGGGGAATACCGCCGGGTGTTCTCCAACCTGCTGGGCCGCACTGTTATCGCCGAGGACATGGACGCCGCCATCGCCATGGCCCGGAAGTACGGCCACCGCTTCAAGATCGTCACCCTGGACGGCCAGGTGTTGAACCCCGGCGGCTCCATGACCGGCGGCTCGGTGAGCCGCAGCGCCGGTATTCTGAGCCGGGCCAACGAGCTCTCCCGCCTGCAGGCTCAGGCCCAGGGCCTGAGCCGGTCCCTGGAGGAGGCCGGGCGGGACCGGGACGGGGCAAAGCGGGAGGCCGCCGCCGCCCGCTATGAGCTGGAAGCCGCCCAGGAGCAGGTCCGGCAGCATGAGGACGCCATTTTGAAGCTGGAGGAGCGCCGGGACAGCTACGACGCCCGCCTGCGGGAGCTGCGGGAACGCCGGACCGAACGGCGCGCCGAGCTGGAGCAGATCACCGCCCGCACCGCCCAGACCGACGCCGATACCGAGAAGGCCCGGCAGCGTATCGAGACGCTGGAGGGCTCCGCCGCCGCCCTGCGGGCCGAGGCCCGGGGCAAGGAGGAGGGCCAGACCGCTTTTCAGGAGAAGGCCCAGGCCGTCAGCAGCGAGATCGCCGGGGAGAAGGTGCGCCTGGCGGCGCTGGACGCCGAGCGGCAGGCCATCGGGAAAAGCCTGACCGAGCTGGAGGACCTGCGCCGGGAGCTGGCCGGCGACCGGGAGGAGCGCGCCGCTTTGCTAGAGCGGTATGACGAGAAAAACGAGAGCCTCAGGGAAGAGATCCGGCAGAAGGAGCAGGACCTTCAGGACATCCTGCGGGAAAACGAGGAGCGCCGGCAGGCCATTTCCCGCCTGAATGAGGAGAAGCTGGCGCTGGAGGGCCTGCGCAGCCAGGCCGACAGGGACAGCCGGGAGAAGAACAGCGCCCTGCTGGCCATGGAGCGGGAGGTATCTCTTCTGGAGCAGAAGAAGAACGCCGCCGCTCTGGAGGAAAAGAGCCTGCTGGATAAGCTGTGGGAGACCTATGAGCTCACCCACCAGGCCGCCCAGGCCCAGCGCATGGCGCTGGAGAGCACGGCCCAGGCTCAGCGCCGGGTGGCCGAGCTGAAAAAGGCCATCGCGGCCTTGGGCAACATCAACCTGGACGCCATTGACGAATTCCAGCGGATCAACGAGCGGTATACCTACCTCACCGACCAGCGGGACGATGTGGAAAAGGCCAAGCGGGAGCTCTCGGGCATCATCGCCTCCATCACTGACGAGATGAAGCGCATCTTCGCGGAACAGTTTGCCATTCTCAACGAGACCTTCGGCCATACCTTCCGGGAGCTCTTCGGCGGAGGTAAGGCCGCGCTGGAACTGGAGGATGAGGACGATATTCTGGGCTGCGGCATCGAGATCAAGGTGCAGCCCCCGGGCAAGGCCCTGAAGGTGCTCTCCCTGCTCTCAGGCGGCGAAAAGGCCTTCGTGGCCATCGCCCTCTACTTTGCCATATTGAAGGTGCGGCCCACCCCCTTCTGCGTTATGGATGAGATCGAGGCCGCCCTGGACGACGCCAATGTGGTGCGCTTTGCCCGCTACCTGCGGGGCATGGCGGAAAAGACCCAGTTCATCGTCATCACCCACCGCCGGGGCACCATGGAGGAGGCCGATGTCCTCTACGGCGTCACCATGCAGGAGCAGGGTGTGAGCCGGATGCTCACCATCAACCTGAACGATGTGGAAAAAGAGCTGGGCGTGAAGTAACGCCGGGGGCCCCGCAAGGCGGGGCGGCGCCGTGCGCCGTCAAGCGTTTTGACCGGAGGTCAAAACCTTGAGATCGGCGGGATTCACTCCCGGCGATCTGAGTAAAAGAAGGGGCCCCGCAAGAGCGAAGATCTTGTGGGGGTCACCATGCAGGAGCAGGGTGTGAGCCGGATGCTCACCATCAACCTGAACGATGTGGAAAAAGAGCTGGGCGTGAAGTGACGCCGGGGGGAGAAGCATGGACCGGAGCAGACACTGTGCCGCCTGCGGCATCGAACTGGAATTTTTAAAGAGAGAACATATCCAGCTGGGCAAGACCGGCTTTCTGCTGGGCGTCTGGCCCAATCTGCTGGCGGGCGCGCTGGACGCGGAGATCTGGGTCTGTCCCGGCTGCGGGAAGCTGGACTTCTACCTGGCCCGGCCGGAGGAGGAGATGGGCACGTGCGACATCGCCAAAGTGAGGTGCTCCGCCTGCGGTGTGGAATATGATATGGATTACCCAAAGTGCCCCAACTGCGGCGCAAAAAATATGAAATGGTAAGGAAGGTATCGGATGGGCTTTTTTGATAAGATCAAGGCGGGACTCACCCGCACCAAGGAGAACATTGGGCACTCCTTCGATCAGCTCTTTGCCGGGGAGCTGGACGACGATTTCTACGACGAGCTGGAGGAGACCCTAATCCTCTCCGACATGGGCGTGGAGACCGCCATGAAGGCGGTGGAGGAGCTGCGCCGGGCCGTCAAGGCCGACCGGATCCGGGACACGGAGGGGGCCAGGGAGTGCCTGCGGAACATCCTGGTGGAGTTTCTGAACGTGGGCGACCAGACGCTGAAGCTGGATAGCAGGCCCTCGGTGGCTCTCTTCATCGGAGTCAACGGCGTGGGCAAGACCACCACCATCGGCAAGCTCTCCGCCCAACTCAAGGGGGAGGGCAAGCGGGTGCTGATGGCTGCCGCCGACACCTTCCGGGCTGCTGCCGCCGACCAGCTGGAGATATGGTCCCAGCGGTGCGGGGTGGACATCGTCCGCCAGCACGAGGGGGCCGACCCCGCCGCCGTGGTCTTTGACGCCCTCTCCGCCGCCAAGGCCCGGGGGACCGACGTGATTCTGGTGGACACCGCCGGCCGCCTGCACAACAAGCAGAACCTGATGAACGAGCTCAGCAAGATCAGCCGCATCCTGGACCGGGAGCTGCCCGGCGCCGACCGGGAGACCCTGCTGGTGCTGGACGCCACCACCGGCCAGAACGGTCTCGTCCAGGCCAAGCAGTTCAAGGAGACTGCCGGCATCACCGGCATCGTCCTCACCAAGCTGGACGGCTCGGCCAAGGGCGGCATCGTGGTGGCCATCGCCCAGGAGCTGGGCGTGCCCGTGAAGTTTATTGGCGTGGGCGAGGGCATTGACGACCTGATGCCCTTTGACGCCGGTAGCTTTGTCCGGGCATTCGTATAAAAACGGACCGCGATCGATTTTATAGGGAAGGAAGGTAGTTCCATGGCCCGCATCGACGGAAGAAAAAACGATGAGCTGCGGCCCATCGAGATCATCCCCGACATCAACAAATTTGCGGAGGGCTCCTGCCTCATCCGCTGCGGCAACACCCATGTGCTGTGTACCGCCAGTGTGGAGGACCG
The DNA here is from genome assembly GCF_052065415.1 of Pseudoflavonifractor sp. HCP28S3_F10. Taxonomy (NCBI): domain Bacteria; kingdom Bacillati; phylum Bacillota; class Clostridia; order Eubacteriales; family Oscillospiraceae; genus Pseudoflavonifractor; species Pseudoflavonifractor sp. HCP28S3_F10. The sequence goes on from NZ_JBQHUB010000046.1 coordinate 6,841, forward strand.
CACCCCGCCCCATGTGAAAGAGGGCTGCGGCTGGGTCACCGCCGAGTATTCCATGCTCCCCCGGGCCAACCGGGAGCGGAGCCGCCGCGATATCGCCAAGCTCAAGCTCTCCCCCCGCTCGGCGGAGATCCAGCGCCTCATCGGCCGGGCCCTGCGGGCCTGCGTGGACATGGAGAAGCTGGGCGAGCGGACCATCACCATCGACTGCGACGTGCTCCAGGGGGACGGCGGCACCCGCACCGCCAGCGTCACCGGCGGCTTCGTGGCCCTGAGCCTGGCCTGCTGGAAGCTGGTGCAGGCGGGCGTGCTGCCTGAGATGCCCCTCAGGACCTGCGTGGCGGCGGTGTCCGCCGGCATCGTGGGGGACGAGGCCCTGCTGGACCTGTGCTATGAGGAGGACTCCTCCGCCCAGGTGGATCTGAACTGCGTCATGACCGGGGAGGGGGAGCTCATCGAGCTCCAGGGCACCGGCGAGGGCCGCCCCTTCACTATTGAAGAGCAGCGGACCCTGGTGGACCTGTGTGCCAAGGGCATCCGGGAGATCCAGACCATCCAGAAGCGCGTGCTGGGAGGTTGAGCCATGAAGCTGGTACTGGCGAGCAAGAATCAGAAGAAGCTGCGGGAGCTGCGGGAGATTTTGTCCGCCCAGGGGGTGGAGGTGGTCTCCGAGGCCGACGTAGGCGTGGATGTGGACGTGGAGGAGACCGGGACCACCTTTGAGGAAAATGCCCTGCTCAAGGCCAGGGCCGTGTGCGAGGCCAGCGGCCTGCCTGCCGTGGCTGACGACTCCGGATTGTGCGTGGACGCGCTGGGCGGCGCGCCGGGAGTGTATTCCGCCCGGTACGGCGGCCCCGGCCTGGACGATGTGGGCCGCTATCAGCTCCTGCTGGAGAACATGCGGGGCATGCTGGACCGGCGGTGTAAGTTCGTCTCGGCCATCTGCTGCTGCTTCCCCGACGGAGAGGTCATCACCGCCCGGGGGGAGTGCCCCGGCACCCTGGCCTACGCCCCCAAGGGGGAGGACGGCTTCGGCTATGACCCCATTTTTTTCCTGCCCGAGCGGAAAAAGACCTTCGCCGAACTGACGGCGGAGGAGAAGAACGCCATCTCCCACCGGGGGAGGGCGCTGGAGGAATTCCGTTCCAAGCTGGAAGATCGGTTGAAATGATACGCTTTTGGACCGGAAGGTCATCATACGAAAAGGAGATGCTACATTGGATCTGACAAGCAAACAGCGGGCCCAGCTCCGGGGGCTGGCCAACGGGATCGACACCATCGTGCAGGTGGGAAAGGACGGCCTGGGCGAAAATCTGGTCCGGCAGGTCAACGACGCACTGGAGGCCCGCGAGCTCATCAAGGGCCGGGTGCTGGAGAACTCCCTGCTCTCTCCCCGGGAGGCCGCCGAGGAACTGGCGGTGAAGGCCAGGGCCGAGGTGGTCCAGGTCATCGGGACCAAATTCGTCCTCTACCGCAAGAGCCACCGGAAGGACCTGACGGACCCCATCGTCCTGGTGCGGGACAACAAAAAGCGGGAGTAAGGCGCAACTGGGAGTATCCATATTGGGAAAGGGTGCTGTGTGATGAAAATCGGCATTTACGGCGGGACCTTCAACCCGCCCCATCTGGGGCATATGGCGGCGGCCCGGGCGGCCATGGAGGCGCTGGGCCTGGATAAACTGCTCTTTATCCCGGCCGCCATCCCGCCCCACAAGGAGCTGCCGCCCGGGACCCCCGGAGAAGCCCACCGGCTGGCCATGACGCAGCGGATGGCCGACAGCCTGATGCGTCCGGACCGGACAGAGGTGCTGGACCTGGAGCTGCGCCGGGGGGGCAGGAGCTATTCCTCCGACACGGTGGAGGAGCTCCACCGTACATGGCCGGAGGCCCAGCTCTGGTTCCTCATGGGGGCCGATATGTTCCTGACGCTGGAGCAGTGGCATCAGCCGGAGGTTTTGATGAGATACGCGGGCGTGGCGGCCTTTGCCCGTACCCGGGACGGCGGCGGGGCGCTGGAGGCCCAGGCCGCCCATCTCCGGGCGGCCTATGGCGCCCGGGTGGAGCTCATCCCCCTGCCCGGGGTGGTGGAGGTCTCTTCCACCCAGCTGCGCGCCGGACTGAGCCGGGGCCGGGGCGGGGAGTACCTGTGCCCCCAGGTGTACGGCTACATCCTGATGCACGGGCTCTACGGGACCCATGCCGATCTGACTGCTCTGAATGATGAGGAGCTCCGGGCCTGCTCCTGGTCCATGGTAAAGGCCAAGCGCATCCCCCACATCCGGGGCACCGAGGAGGAGGCCGTCCGGCTGGCCCTTCACTGGGGCGCCGATCCGGAAAAGGCGCGCAAGGCAGGCATCCTTCACGACTGCACCAAATATTTGGACCTGGAAGAGCAGTTGCAATTGTGCAGAAAATATGGTATCGTACTGGACGAATTGGAACAGCGGGCCGTGAAACTGCTCCATTCCAAAACGGGGGCCGCCATCGCCCGGCATGTATTCGGCATGCCGGAGGATATCTGCCGGGCCATCTACTGGCATACCACCGGCAAGGCCGATATGACATTGCTGGAGAAGATCCTGTATGTGGCGGACTATATGGAGCCCTGCCGGGCGTTTGATGGTGTGGAACGTCTGCGGGAGCTGGCTTATACCGATTTGGACGGCGCGGTGCTGCTGGGGTGTGAGATGAGCATCCAGGATATGGAGGAACGGAATCAGCCGGTCCACCGCAATACCCTGGAGGCCCGGGATTGGCTGCGGAACGGAAAGCGAGACTAGATAGAATGGGATCAGACAGAAGAGAGCCGCACAAGGGCGGCGCGCGGCTGCAGAAAAGTACCTCCGGCGGGCATAAGCCGGGACGGAAATGGGCGGAGATGACTCCCCGGGAGAAAACCCTGCGGGTGCTGGTCATCATCGCCGTGACACTGGCGGCCATCCTGCTGCTGCTGGTGGCGGCGTGGCGTATTTTTGTGCAGAAACCCACCATACCCGGGGAGCCCCAGGTGCCTGACCTGCCCCAGGTCAGCGGCTTGGATATCGACCTGGAGCGGCCCAACCGGACCAACGCCGACCGGAAGAAGGATTTCTTTACCTTTCTGGTCATCGGCCGGGACACCGGCGGCGGCGGCAATACCGACACCATCCTCCTGGCGGCCTATGATGTGCCCAATCAGGAGCTCAACGTGATGAGCATTCCCCGGGATACCATGGTCAACGTGCCCTGGGACATCAAACGCATCAATTCGGTATATAATTTCTACGGCGGCGGGGACGACGGCATCAAGGCACTTTACAAGGAGATCAGCCAGCTGGCGGGCTTCGTGCCCGACTTCCAGGTGGTGGTGGAATGGGACGCGGTGGGCGAGCTGGTGGAGGCCATCGGCGGGGTCTACTTCGACGTGCCCCGGAACATGAACTACGACGACCCCACCCAGGACCTCCACATCCACATCAGCAAGGGGTATCAGAAGCTTAACGGCGAGCAGGCCATGGGCGTGGTCCGCTACCGCCATGACAACGACATGCGCTACGGCTACCCCGACGGCGACCTGGGCCGCATCAAGACCCAGCAGGCTTTCCTGAAGGCGGTGGTGGCCCAGTGCCTGAAGATCGAGAACATGGCCCGGGTGAACCAGCTGGCCAAGGTGTTTACCGACAATGTGACCACAGACCTGAGCATCAATAACCTTGCCTGGTTTGCCGAGAAGGCCATCTTCGGCGGCCTGAGTATGGACAACGTGAACTTCTTTACCATGCCCAACGAGGGTCATATGGTGTGGAGCCGCAGCTACAACAGCTATCAGTCCTACGTCACCCCGGTGGAGGACGAACTGGTGGAGCTGGTGAACCGGCACTTCAACCCCTACAAGGACGACCTGGAGACCAGCGAACTGGACATCATGAGCGTGGGTGAGGACGGCCGGCTCTACTCCACCACCGGCCATGTGGAGGATACCAAGGCCAACGGCTCCGCTCCCTCGGGCAGCGGCAGCACCAGCCGTCCCTCCTCTGAGCCGGAGCCCAGCCGGGAGCCGGAGCTCCCCGTTTTCAGCGAGGAGCCCGTGCTGCCTCCGGAAACCGAAGAGCCCGCGGCCCCGGTGACTTCTGAGCCTTCGTCAGAGCCCACGCCGGTGCCAGAGCCTACGGCAGAACCCGCGCCTGAGCCGGTCCCGGAGCCCACGGCGGCGCCCGATCCCGGACCGGTCTCCGGCGGCGGAGAGGCTGAGGCGGCCCCTCCCCCCGAGTCAATGGGATGACCCTGAGACATCCGCACGGTTCAGAAGGAGCGCTTGCCCCTTCTGAGCTGCTTTGATCATACGATAAAAGGAGAATGAGTCTATGACCCCTTATGAACTGGCGCTGGCCGCGGCCAAGGCTCTGGACAGCAAAAAGGGCCGGGATATCAAGGTCCTGGAGACCGGACACCTGACCACCCTGGCCGACTATTTCGTGCTCTGCACAGCCACCTCCACCACTCAGGTCAAGGCCCTGGCCGATACCTGTGAAAAAATGCTCAAGGACCAGGGCGAGGCTCCCCACCATGTGGAGGGCCACCGGGAGGGCGGCTGGATCCTGCTGGACTTCTCCAGCGTGGTGGTCCACGTCTTTATGGAGGAATCCCGGAAATTTTATGATCTGGAGCGCCTCTGGTCCGACGCCAGAGAGGTGGACGTGAGCGCCCTCCTCCAGCCGGAGAGCTGAGAAAACCAAAAAAGTGCGCCGCCTTACAAAGACGGCGCACTTTTTGTCATTGAAATATTTGCGTTATTCCGCTCCCTGCTCTCCTTCGTGGGGATCGCCGTAGGTCCGGATCTCGGACTCGTCCAGGATGCCCTGGCGGACGTAGTAGTCGCCGACGGCGGCCTTGATGGCCTGCTCGGCCAGCACGGAACAGTGCATCTTGTGCAGGGGCAGGCCGCCCAGAGCCTCGGCCACCTGCTCGTTGGTGAGGGTGAAGGCCTGTTCCACGGTGCGGCCCTTAATCATCTCAGTGGCCATGGAGCTGGTGGCGATGGCGGCGGCGCAGCCAAAGGTCTTGAACCGGGCGTCGGTGATGACGCCATCCTCCACCCGCAGGGTGACCTGCATGATGTCCCCGCACTTGGGGTTGCCCGCCACCCCCACGGCATCGGGATCGTCCAGCGAACCGGCGTTGCGGGGGTGATTGAAGTAATCCATGACTTTATCGGTATACATAGCGATTCCTTTCTCTGCGGCAGATGCATGCGCTCTCTTGTCATGCCAGGGGCAAAGTCCTATTATGAATTATAAGAAGATAAGGCAAAAAAGTCAAGGCAAGACAGAGATCTGCACGCGGAAGGCGGGGGCCTTTTCCGTTGACGGGGGAGCCGGGGAATGGTATAGTAACAGTGAATATCCCCAACCGGTCCCGGAATGGAGGTCCTCTATGGAAAAAAAGAAGCTTCAAAGCATTCTGGCGATCATTGCATTTGCCGCCGGGCTCATGCTGGTAGTGCTCAGGCTGGACGCCCTGCTGGACTTCGCGGGCAGACTGCTGGGCCTGCTGCGGCCGGTGTATCTGGGTTTTGCCCTGGCCTTTGTCCTCAACCGGCCCTGTCAGGCCTTTTACCGGCTGTACGACCGGGGGCTGCGCCATCTGGGCGCCTCGAGGCTGAGCCGCCCTCTGGCGGTGGTGTCCTCCTATCTGCTGCTGATCGCCGTGCTGGGGGTCCTGATCTCCTTCGTGGTCCCCAAGGTGGTGGAGAGCGGCCAGCTCTTCGCGGCCAGCCTGTCGGGATATCTCTACAATCTGCGGGAGATGGCGGAGAAGCTCTTTACTTACCTTCATGTGGACGCGGATTTTCTGAACCGGATCCAGATCCCGGAGCTCACCACCTACCTGAAAAGCGCCCTGGAGGGGCTGGCCCAGGGGGTGAGCAATACGGTGCTGAGCGTGGTGGCATTCACCGGGACGCTGATCTCTGCCCTGGTCACCGGGCTCATGTCGGTGATCTTCTCCATCTACATGCTCAGCGGACGGGAGACCCTGCTGCCCCAGTGCCGCCGGGTCCTGCGGGCCTATGTGCCTGCCAAAGCGGCCGACGCTGTGCTGGATGTGGTCCACCTCACCGCCGCAACCTTCACCAATTTCGTCTCGGGCCAGCTCATTGAGGCCTGCATCCTGGGCGGGCTGTGCGCTGCGGGGATGCTCTTCATCCAGGCCGACTACGCCCCGCTGATCGGGGTGATCATCGGCGCATCTGCCCTGGTGCCGGTGGCGGGCGCCTATGTGGGCGCCGTGCTGGCGGCCTTCCTGCTGGTGATGGTCTCGCCGGTGAAGGCTGTCATTTTCCTCGTTTTTCTGGCCATCCTCCAGCAGATTGAGGGCAATGTGATCTATCCCCGGGTGGTGGGCACCTCCATCGGTCTGCCCGGTATCTGGGTGCTGACGGCGGTGACGGTGGGCGGAGGTCTCTTTGGCCTGCCCGGTGTGCTGCTCAGCGTGCCGGCGGCCTCGGTACTCTATACCCTGCTCAAGCAGGATGTGCGCCGCCGCCTGGCCCGGTCCGGCTCATAAGACGCAGCTTTTGCTTCCCTTCCGCCCCGGTGTGTTGCCGGGACGGAAGGGATTTCTGCTTCTATCGCCCCGCCAGGAGCCGGCGGTTGGTCATGTCCACGCCGAAGGCACCAAGAGGCGCGGTGATGAGGATGGCCAGCACCGCCACGGTAAGGACCATCTGCCCGCAGGGCAGGCCCAGGGAGAGGGGGATGGAGCCGATGGCGGCCTGGACGGTGGCTTTGGGGGTGTAGGCGATCATGCAGAACAGCCGCTCCCGCCGGGAGAGGGGGGTGCCCAGCATGCAGAGGAATACCCCCGCCATGCGGAAGAGCAAGGCGCCCAGGATGACCGCGATGGCGGCGGGACCGGCGGCTGCGGCGTAGCCCACGTCCACAGCGGCGCCCACCAGTACGAAGAGGAGCACCTCGGCCGCCACCCAGAGCTTGGCGTATTTGGCGGCCAGCCGCCGTGCCATGTCTGGTCTGCGCCGGGCAGCCATGCCGCAGGCCATGACGGCCAGCAGGCCAGAGAAGGGGAAGCGGCCCTTCAAGGTACTCTCCAGGGCCACCAGCAGGAAAGAGACGCTGAGCAGGATCACCACCTTGGCGGAATCCCGCAGGTGGAAGCGGCGGAAAAAGGCGGCAAAGGCTGTCCCCGCTCCCAGCCCGGCCAATACGCCGGTCACGATGGCGACGGGGATCTGGAGAACGGCGGCGGGGGAGAGGGACCCCCCCTGGGCCAGACCGGTGAGGGAGGTAAAGATAACGATGACGAACACGTCATCCACCGACGCGCCGGCCAGGATCATCTGGGGGATGCTGTGCTCCTGACCGTAACCCTCTTCCATCAGCCGCAGCATTTTGGGGACGATAACGGCGGGGGACACCGCCGCCGTCACAGCTCCCATGATGGCGGCGTCCAGCAGGGAGACCCCCAGCAGCCGGGGCGCGATGAGGACCATCCCTCCGATCTCGAGACAGGCTGGGACAAAGCACATCAGCACGGCGGGCCGGCCTACCCGCTTCAGGTCTCTGAGGTCCAGGTTGAGCCCGGCCCTGGTCAGGATGATGATGAGGGCCAGCTGCCGCAGATCGGCTGAGATGTTTAGAACAGAGGGGGCCAGCAGGTCCAGAACGCAGGGACCCAGCAGGATGCCGGCGATGAGCATCCCCAGCAGGGCGGGCAGCCTCAGCCCCTGTGCCAGCCGGCCCAGGATCATTCCGGTGAGAAAAATGAGTGCGAGACTTGTGAGCATGGTTTCATTCCTCCATCGCAGAGTCTGGCAGGATCAGCGCCTAAAGACGAAAAAAGCCGATGATCCTGCAAATTGCTTGCAGAAGTCATCAGCTGATACAGCGGTTTTGGCATAACGCCAGGGGAGAACCTCATTCCCTGAACGTCATTATAGGGGGAGGGGAGAAAAAAGTCAAATGCTTTTTCGGGCAGGGCGTGAAACGGGCAGCCCCGCTGCCGCTTGCGGCATGGACGCGGAGAGAGTATAATAATGTCTGCTGAATAAACCGCTTTGCGGTTTATTTGTGCGGCAACAGCCGCACAATTCGATCAAAAGGGCCATTCTCAGCCCTTTTGATCGAATTCAGGCATTATAATGAAAAAACGGACGGCAGCGGGCCGCAAACAGAGTCTGGAGGGATCGCCATGAGCGAGGTCATGAACAATATCCTGACACGGAGAAGCGTAAAGAAGTATAAACCGGACATGGTGCCGGAGGACGTACTGGAGAATATCATCCGGGCGGGCACCTACGCCGCCAACGGCCGGGGCAAGCAGTCCCCCATCATCATCGCGGTGACCGACCGGGCGGTGCGGGACAGGCTCTCCGCCCTGAACGCCAGGATCATGGGGAAGGACGAGAGCTTCGACCCCTTTTACGGCGCGCCGGTGGTCCTCATCGTGCTGGCCGACCGGGCCGCCCCCACCTGCGTGTACGACGGCAGCCTGGTCATGGGCAACCTGATGCTGGCCGCCCACGACGCGGGCCTGGGCAGCTGCTGGATCCACCGGGCTAAGGAGGAGTTCGACCTGCCCGAGGGGAAGGAACTGCTGCGCTCCCTGGGCATTGAGGGGGACTACGAGGGCATCGGCCACTGCGTGCTGGGCTATGCCGACGGACAGGCGCCTCAGGCGGCGCCCCGGAAGGAGAACTACGTCTACTACGTGAGATAGCGGTGCTCCGGCGGTGCCGGGCCGTATGACGTCCGGGTATCCTTATAACCGAATAACCGAAAAGAAGGACACGGTCTGGGCCGTGTCCTTCTTTTCGCCATATGGCCGCCATGCAGGTGCAGGCCGCTGACGATCATAAGTGTTAGTGATAGAGATACCTCTATTGCCGGTTCTGTGGAATGGCGTCAAAAGTTTCCGGCGGCGCAGCGGCCCCGGTTTCAGCAATATTTCAGAAAGCGGGTGTATGATTACCATAAGAGCCATATATCCTTTTCAGCAGGGAGACCGCTTATGAAAATACGGATCATAGAAGACGAGGCGCTCTTGGCAGATTCCCTCAAGACCCTGCTGCAGCTGAAAGGCTTTGAGGTGGAGGTCGTTTACGACGGGGAAGACGGCGCGGAGTATGCGGAGACGGGCATCTACGATCTGCTGATCCTGGATGTGATGATGCCCAAGCTGGACGGCTACCGGGTGGCGAGGCGCGTCCGCTCCCAACGGCTTACCACGCCCATTCTCATGTTGACTGCCCGGGCGGAGGTACAGGACCGCATTGAAGGACTGAATGCGGGGGCGGATTATTATCTGACCAAGCCCTTTGACAATCAGGAGCTGCTGGCCTGCATCAATGCTCTGCTCCGGAGGCAAGGTGCACAGATAGACGTACTGACCTATGGAAACACCTGCCTGGATCTGAGGTGTGATGCGCCTGCTGATGCAGACACAGGGGCGCAGTATCAAAAAGGAAACGCTGCTCACCCGCGTGTGGGGCCTTGACTCCAACGCCACAGAGAATAACGTGGAGGTCTATATCGGTTTCCTGCGAAAAAAACTCAAAAGCATCGGTTCCAATGTGCGGATCGAGTCGATCCGGCTGATGGGCTATCATTTGGAGGTGGACGAGACATGATCCGGCGTCTGCGCATCAAATTTGTCTGCATCAATATGACCATTGTGACCGTTATGCTCTGTGCGATCTTTGTAATGGTGCTCTCTTTTACAAAGACGAATCTGGAACGGGAGAGTATCCGCATGCTGCAGACAGTGGCATTGGATCCCATGCGTCTGGGGCACCCGGGGGAGGTGAGCGCCGGTGTCCGCCTGCCCTACTTTGCGCTGCAGCTCGGGACAGGCGGCGATCTGGTGGCCGCCGGCGGAGGCTACTACGACCTGACCGACGCGGAATTGCTGCGGGAGCTGGCCGCGCTGTCCACCGCATCCCCACAGCAAACCGGTGTGCTTTCGGAATACGGCCTGCGCTACCTCCGGGTGTCCACTCCCACCGCCCAATGCATCGTATTTGCGGATATCTCCAGTGAGGTAAGCACCATGAATCACCTGGTACGGAACTGTCTGCTCATCGGCAGCCTGAGCTTTGCGGCATTTTTTATCGTCAGCCTGCTGCTGGCCCGGTGGGCGGTCAAGCCGGTGGAGGTAGCCTGGACACAGCAGCGGCAGTTTGTGGCCGATGCCTCCCATGAATTGAAGACGCCCCTCACGGTGATCCTGAGCAGCACACAGCTGCTCAGGGAAGAGGGAGCGGACGAGACCACCCGCGCACGCCTGACGGATAACATCTTCTCCATGTCCCGCCAAATGAAACGCCTGGTGGAGAGCCTGCTGGAGCTGGCCCGGGTGGATTCCGGCTTTTCAGACAAGCCTCTTTCCGCCGTGGACCTGAGCAAGGCTGTGACCGAAGCGGTCCTGAACTTTGAGCCCGTGTTCTATGAGCGGCATCTGGAGCTAGACAGCAGCGTGGAGGAGCACATCCTTGTCAGGGGCAGCGAGGCCCACTTGAAGCAGGCGGCAGATATCCTGCTGGACAACGCCCGCAAATATGCCGCGCCGGAGAGCCGGGTGGAAGTATCGCTGAAGCGGGTGGGACGAAAACACTGCCTGCTGTCGCTAGCCAGCGCGGGCGCCGCGCTCACGCAAAAGGAACTGAAAGATATCTTCAAACGGTTTTACCGGGCCGACTCTGCCCGCAGCAGGGATGGCAGCTACGGGCTGGGGCTCTCCATCGCGGAGGGCATCGTGAAGGGCCACAGGGGGAGGATCTGGGCTGAGAGCAGGGAGGGCGTGAATACCTTTCTGGTACGTTTGCCTGTCTGTCGTGAAAACGGATACTGATTTCAAATAAAATGTTTTATTGGAAATCCTGCGTGCTTCGCACACTGGCGGCGGAGGGGGGGGGGGGGGGGGGGGGGGGGGGGGGGGGGGGCGGGCGGGGGGGGGTGTTGTTTTTATTTTTTTATGTCTCCTCGGGTGGGGCGGTACGCTTCAGCTG
>NZ_JBQHUB010000047.1:0-15634 GCF_052065415.1 Pseudoflavonifractor sp. HCP28S3_F10
GCGAGGTTTTGGCCTGGATTATTGCTGGCCGGGCTTATAGTTAGGGAGGAGCGCCGCGGGAGTAGCCGCCCACCGGCGGGGAACGAGCGGCGAGACCATCAACCCCACCATGAGCGCTGAAGCGCTGAAGGAGCGGATGGCGCGGTAACAGCACATGTTACGAACAACACCGATCGGAACGGAATTGTGATAAAAATCAATGCTATGATTTGGAGGTCATTAGGATGAACCTGAACAAGTATCTGGACGTTGCCCCTGAAGTGGCCGAGGCTGTTGCCGCCGGCAAGCCCGTGGTCGCCCTGGAGTCCACCATTATCTCCCACGGCATGCCCTATCCCCAGAACGTGGAGACCGCGCTGAAGGTGGAGGAGATCATTCGGGAGAACGGCGCTGTGCCCGCCACCATCGCTGTCATCGGCGGCCGGCTCAAAGCCGGCCTGAGCAAGGATGAGATCGAGTACCTGGGCAGGAAGGGCCACGAGGTCACCAAGGCCAGCCGCCGGGATCTGGCGGTGCTGGTTTCCCGCAAGGCCGATGGCGCCACCACCGTTACCACCACCATGATCATCGCCCATATGGCGGGCATCCAGGTCTTCGCCACCGGCGGCATCGGCGGCGTGCACCGGGGCGCCGAGACCACCATGGACATCTCCGCCGACCTGGAGGAGCTCTCCCACACCCCTGTGATGGTGGTCTGCGCCGGTGCCAAGTCCATCCTGGACCTGGGCCTTACCCTGGAGTACCTGGAGACCCACGGCGTGCCTGTCATCGGCTACGGCACCGAGGAGCTGCCTGCCTTCTACACCCGCAAGAGCGGCTTCGGCGTGGATTACCGCATGGACAGCCCCGAGGAGCTGGCCGCCGCGTTCCATGTGAGCCGCGAGATGGACTTCCCCGCCGGCATGCTGGTGACCAATCCCATCCCTGAGGAGTACTCCATGGACCCCGACGTTATCAACAAGGCCATCAATGACGCGGTGGAGGAGGCCAAGGCCCTGGGCATCCACGGCAAGGAGACCACCCCCTTCCTGCTGGCCAAGATCAAGGACATCACCGGCGGCGACTCCCTGAGCTCCAACATCCAGCTGGTGTTCAACAACGCCCGTCTGGCGGCCCGCACCGCCTGCGCCCTGTCCGCGCTGAACTGATCCGCTTTCCCATACCGGCCGCCGAAAGGCGGCCGGTATTTTTTGCATCGGCCGGCAAAAACATGCTTGCATTCCAGTGGGGATTTGGTATACTGTTTGGTAGAATAGTACTACAAATAACGCGGCTTGACCGCGGACAGAAAAGGGGTCGCAAGCATGGAGCTCAAGAACATCAACAGGCTGGAAAAGCCCATCGCCATTGAGGAGATCCGCGTGGTGGTCACGCCCGAGTGGGTGGACCGCTGGGTGGAGCTGGACGACGAGGTGTGGACCAGCCGCCTGAAGGTCTCCGAGGGCTTTTTGGGCAAAGAGATCTGGCTGAGCAGGGACGTGCCCGGCGAGATCAACGTGGTCATCTATTGGGCCGACTACGACATCTGGCAGAGCCATGACAAGTCCGGCTGGTGCATCGAGCTGGACAAGCAGATGGAGGAGCGGATGGAGGGCCACCTGCTGAGCATGGAGTTCAAGTTCAAGGAGAACCAGAAGTTCAAATACTACGAGATGAGCAATATCTGATTTCTGCGCCTGAAACGCCGGCGCGGCCCGTGGGGGGCCGCGCCGGCGTGCCTTTTGTCCTGTTTTCCTTGCGCCGGCTTTCGGTCTGGTATACAATGAAGCTGCGATTTTAACAGAATTTTAAGAAAGGCTAAATGCCTTTTTGGGCTTCCTCCGGTATACTGTAAAGCAGGAAACCGGCGAAAGGAGTTTTGGATATGTCCATCACGCTGGAAGAGATCGAGCGCCTGCGGGAAAAGGCGGACGTCTCCTACGAGGAGGCCCGGGCCGCGCTGGAGCGCAGCAGCGGCGACCTGCTGGAGGCTCTCATCGACCTGGAGCGGCAGGGAAAAATCCGCGCCTCCGGGCAGGGAGGCACCTACAGCACCCGCCCCGGCGCCGCCGGCCCATCCGCCGCCCCGGAGCGGGGCGGAACCCAGAGTTCGGCCTGCCGGGACGGACAGACGACGGAGGAGAAGGGAGCCTGGAAGCGGATCAAAGAACTGCTGCGGACCGGGCTGAATATCATCAGCCCCAGCACCCGGAACCTCTTTGAGATCTGGCGGGACGGACGGATGCTGACCTCCATCCCCATCCTGATCCTGATCATCGCCTTTATCTGTATCTTTTGGATCACGGTGCTGCTGCTCCTTCTGGGACTGGTCCTGGGGTGCCGCTACCGGTTTTCCGGCCCCGACCTGGGGCGGGAGAAGGTCAACAGCGTGATGGATGCGGTGTCGGACACGGCGGCGGATATGCGGGAGACCGTCCAGCGTGAGTTCGGACGAAAGGGCCGCAGAAAATAATACGTTTCCCGCCTGCGGGCGGCGGAGAGGAGAGAGCCGGATGGCGGAAAAGATCCTTCTGGTGGAGGACGAGGAAAAACTGGCCCGGATGGTGGAGCTGGAGCTGCGCTACGAGGGCTATGAGGTGGAAAAGGCCTTTGACGGCCGCACCGGACTGGAGAAGGCCCAGTCCGGGCAGTTCGACCTGGTGCTGCTGGACATCATGCTGCCGGCCCTGTCGGGCATGGAGGTGCTGCGCCGCCTGCGGCGGGAGAGCCAGATCCCCGTCATCATGCTCACGGCCCGGGACACGGTGGTGGATAAGGTCTCCGGCCTGGACTCGGGAGCGGACGACTATATCACCAAGCCCTTTGCCATCGAGGAACTGCTGGCCCGCATCCGGGCCTGCCTGCGCAAGCGCAGCGTATCCGCGGCCCCGGCCAATACCCTGACCGTGGGCCGTCTGGTCATGGATACGGACCGCCACGCCGTCACCGTCCAGGGTACGGCAGTGGAGCTGACCCGGCGGGAATTCGACCTGCTGCGTTACCTGCTGGAGAACAAGGAGCGGGTCATTTCACGGGAATCCCTGCTGGACCACGTGTGGGGCTTCGACTATGTGGGCGAGACCAACGCTGTGGACGTGTACATCCGCTTCCTCCGGGCCAAGCTGGAGGAGCCTTTTGGAGAGAAATTCATCCACACCGTCCGGGGCGTGGGCTACGTCATCCGGGAAGCGCAGTGAGGAGCGTGCTTTATGAGCAGACCTGTAGCGATCGTATATACCTCCAACACCGGGTTCACCGCCCGGTACGCCGCCATGCTGGCCCGGCTGTCCGGTATCCCGGCCTATGACCTGGCACGGAAAAAGGAACTGCCGCCCCAGGGCAGCCCGGTGCTGATGATGGGCTGGATGTGCGCCGGCGCCATCAAGGGCCTGAAGGAGGCGGCAAAGCGCTATGACCTGCGGGGGGTGTGCGCCGTGGGCATGGCGGTGTGCAAAAAAGAGGATCAGGCCAGGCTGGCGGCTGACAACAAGGTAGGCGGCCTGCCCTTTTTCCACCTGCGGGGCGGGTATGCGCCGGAGAAGCTCAGCGGCGTTTACCGGCTGATGATGAAGCCCATGGCCCGGATGGTGGAAAAAGCCCCGGCCGAGACTGAGGAGCAGCGGGCCCTGCGGGATGCCTTTGCCCACGGCGGCGACTGGGTCTCTCAGGAGGCCCTCTCCCCTGTGCTGGACTGGCTGAGCGGTGGGGATTGACCTGTTTTGCCGCGTCCCAAAACCATTCCGGCAGGTGATGATATGAACCAGACCAGATCACAGGCGCCAAAGCCCCTGGAGGGCATCCGTTCCTCCATCGTGCTGCGGCTGAATACAAAGCTTTTTTTCCGCCTGCTGGGGATCTACCTGGGGACGGACCTACTGCTGGCGGTCCTGTGCCTGGGCGGCATGGTCCTGTGGGCTCAGAACCAGTGCGCCGATATCGCGGCGCTGGTGGAGCAGCGGGGCATCCCCTCCGCCGAGACTACCGAGTGGATGGCGGCGGGGGATTACACCGTGGCTGCCCTGGACCGGGAGCCGGAGGGCTATCCCTGTTCCCTCCTCCATCCGCCGGCGGGACTGGAAGAGGCACGGCACAGCCTGGACCTGGGCGGCGGCCTCTCCCCGGAGGGGCAGCCACGGCTCACCCGGGCCGTCTATACCGTGGAGCTGAAAAACAGCGCCGGGGAGCCCTACGCCATCCGGCTGGACGTGGAGTCCACGGTGAACGTGATGAGTCTGGCGCTGCGGGTGTTACTGGTCTGCCAGGCTCTCTCCCTGGTGTGCAACCTCTTTAAAAACGCGGGCACCATCCGCAAGACACTCAGGCCCATTCAGGAGCTGGCCGCCGCCGCCAACCGGCTGGGGCACCCCAGCGCCATGTCCCCGGAGGAGCTGCAGGCGCTGGCGGGCAAGCTGGATCAGATCAACGCCACCCATCTGGACACCCGCATCTCGGTGACGGGCACCCAGAAGGAGCTGCAGACCCTGGCCCAGGCCATCAACGCCATGCTGGACCGGATCAACGAGGCCTACCGTTCCCAGATGCGTTTCGTGTCCGACGCCAGCCATGAGCTGCGTACCCCCATCGCCGTCATCCAGGGCTACGCCAATCTGCTCAACCGCTGGGGCAAGGACGATCCCACCACCCGGCAGGAGGCCATCGACGCCATCAGGGGCGAGGCCGACGCCATGAAGGAGCTGGTGGAGCAGCTCCTCTTCCTGGCCCGGGGGGACAACGACTCCATGCACATCGAGATGGAGTTCTTTGACCTGACTGAGGTGGCGGCCGAGGTCTTCAAGGAGACCGGGATGATCGACCAGACCCACGTGTTCCGCCACGAGTGGGACAGCATGGTACCCATCCGGGCCGACGTGGGACTGACCAAGCAGGCCCTGCGTATTCTGGTGGACAACGCCATCAAATATACCCCCGCCGGCGGGACCATCACCCTGTCGGTGCGGGGGGAGGACGGCGTGGCCCGTCTGTCGGTGCAGGACGAGGGACAGGGTATCGACGCCCAGTCTCTGCCCCACATCTTTGACCGCTTCTACCGCACCGACGAGTCCCGTACCCGCCAGACCGGAGGCACCGGCCTGGGACTGGCCATCGCCAAGTGGATCGTGGAGCGCCACGGCGGCTGGTTCGAGGTGGCCTCCTGGGAGGGAGTGGGTACCCGGATGACCATGGTGCTCCCCATGGACGGTGCCGCCGCTCAGGACCCGCCCCGGGATCAGAATGCCCGGAGCGCGTAACAGATGAAAAAACTCGCTGCCGGGAAGGCAGGGGGTTCATGAGACAGTAGCAGCCACAGCAGTTACCCTGCTGTGGCTGTTCTTGTGTTTTATCCTGTTATGTGATAATCTGGAACCGAACAGACCTACAAACCGGAATTTGAGGAGGAATAGAAATGTCCTCATTATTGCAATCTACATTAAATACCCGACCGTTACCGACCGGAGATATGCGTTTCATCAGAAGTGATTGCCCTGAAAAACTGACGGACGAAGAAGTAGAATGGCTACTGCAAAACCATGTTACCACGGTTGTAGACTTACGGGAAAAGAAAGAATATGAGCGAAAACCCTGTCGCCTCGAAACAGAAGATGGATTCACATTTTATCATATGCCGGTAACCGGCGGAGGTGACACACCCAAATCACCCGAGGAAGTGGCATCTGTTTACCTGGGGATGCTGGATAAACAGATGGACAAGATTATTCAAACGATTCTGGATGCAAAAAGCAATGTTCTATATTTCTGCGGAGCAGGAAAAGACAGGACAGGTGTTGTATCAGCAATCATACTGAAGAAGTTGGGTTTTGACGACCAGACAATTATTGATGATTATATGAAAACGAAAGAGAATTTGCTTGGCTTTCTGACAGATTATGTAAAAAAGCATCCGCAAGTGGATATAAACACCGTTATTCCAAACGAGAATAATATCAGAAAGGTTTTGGATACACTTTAGCGAGTTTGGGAAAAGGGCGCACTTCTATACAGGGGCAAACCCCGTATGCGCTCCCCGCGAGACAGGCAGCCTGGAAAAATAGATGTCCGGGCTGTTTTGCGTCAATTAGCTCCGAACAAGGGGTTGCTCCCCTTGCGCCGCTTTGCGGCTATACTCTCAAGGCAAAAGGCGTGACCACGAAAGTCACGCCTTTTGCATATCATATTTTACTGTCTTACGAACGCTGCCCGAACGGCAGCGAGTTTTTTGTGGAACGGAGAGCTTTCCTGGCCGCCGCTAGTCCTCCAGCAGGTGGAGGCGGCCCTTGGGGAAGGTGAGGATGATCCGGGTGCCCTGGCCCGGCTCCGACTGGGCCTGGATGGACAGTCCCAGCCGCCGGCAGAGCTTGCGGCAGAGGTAGAGCCCCAATCCGGTGGACCTGGTGGACAAAAGGCGGCCGTTGGCTCCGGTGAAGCCCTTGTCAAAGATCCGGGGCAGATCCTCCGGCGGGATACCGGGGCCGTTGTCCGCCACCGTCAGGAGCACCGCGTACCGCTCCTCCCGGCAGGAGAACGAGAGGGTGGGTGACGGCCCATGGTATTTGACGGCGTTGGAAATGAGCTGGCCCAGGATGAACTCCACCCATTTGGAGTCGGTATACACCACGGCGGACCAGGTCCCCGGGTCCAGCCGGAACCCGGCGGCGATCAGGGGGCGGGAATAGCGCCGCAGGGCGGAGCGGACGCAGTCCTCCAGGGCCATGGCCTTGACCAGATAGTCCCGGTCCACCGAGCCGCTGCGGGCGTAGAAGAGGGCCTGCTCCACACAGCCGTCGATGCGGAAAAGCTCCTCGTCCAGCCGCTCGGCCAGGGGGCCGGGGTGGTTCTCCAGCAGGAGCCGGGCCGAGGCGATGGGGGTCTTGACCTCGTGGACCCAGGTCTCCACATACTCCCGGTACTCCCGGCTCTCCCGCCGGGCGGCGGAGACCTGGTCGTTCATGCTGTGGGCGGTGCGGGAGAGAACCTGGCAGAGCAGGTCGCCCTCTGGAAAGCCGGGCTCCCGCAGCAGCCCGGGGAGCAGATAGGCCTCCTCCAGGGCGTCCAGCTCCTCGATTACCCGGCGGTAGAAGAAGCGGCGGCGGACATAGTCCAGCCCCAGGGGCACCAGAACGCACAGGGCGAACACGGCGCAGAGAAAGCCCACGGCGGAGGGCCCCAGCCCCAGAGAAAAGAGAAGGAAGGCGGTGAACACCAGGCCCAGTCCCAACCCGAGAAGGGAGGCGGCCCGGTCCCGCAGAAAGGCGGTCACAGACATAGCTGATACCCCTGGCCCCGGCGGGTGGCCAGGGCGCCGGTGAGGCCGAGCTCCTCCAGACGCCGGCGCAGCCGGGCCACGTTCACGGTGAGGGTGTTGTCATCCACAAAGGCTTCGGTCTGCCACAGGGCGTCCATCAGGGCGGCCCGGGAGACGATGCGCCCCGGCTCAGCCATGAGCCGCTGGAGGATGCGGGCCTCGTTGCGGGTGAGCTGGACTTCCTGCCCGTTCAGGGCGGCAGTTCCCCGGCCCAGGTCCAGAGAGAGGGCGCCGCAGGTCAGGGCGGGGGCCGGACCGGAGGGATAGGTCCGCTGGAGCAGCCGGGCCACCCGGGCCAGCAGGATCTGGGCGCTGTAGGGCTTGGCCAGGAAGTCGTCGGCCCCCAGGTCGATGCTCATCAGCTCGTCCAGCTCGGTGTCCCGGCTGGTGACCACGATGATGGGCAGGTCGGACTGCCGCCGCAGCTCCCGGCAGATCTGCAGGCCATCCTGCCGGGGCAGGTTCAGGTCCAGCAGGACCAGGTGGGCCCCGGAGGCAAGAGCCTGCTCCGCCGTGCGGGAAAACTCCTGCGGGGCCTCACAGAGGTAGCCGTAGCGCTCCAGCAGGGCGGTGAGCTCCCGGCGGATGCCCGGGTCATCCTCCGCGATGAAGATCTTATGGGGCAACCGGGGTCACCTCCTCGGCGCTCTGGGGCGGGAGCAGGGCCAGCAGTGCCCGGACCTGGGCGTTGAGGGTCTCCACGTCGGGGGCGGGGACCGGTTTATCGGACAGGCCGGCGGTATGTTTCAAGGTCAGGATGCGCAGAACGCTCTCATCCAGCCGCGCCCGGGAGATGCGGCCGGAGCGGAGGGCGGAGAGCAGCGCGTCCCGGGCTTGAGCGAGGGGCTCGGCGCCGTGGCATACCAGCAGCAGGTCGCAGCCGGCCTCCACCGCCAGCACCGCCGCCTCCCCTGTGCTGTAAGTACCGGAGACGGCGCCCATGGTCAGATCGTCGGTGACCACCACGCCGTCAAAGCCCATCTCCCCCCGGAGCAGGCCGTCCACCACCTTGGGGGAGAGGGAGGCGGGCAGCTCCGGGTCGATCCCCGTCTCCAGGATATGGCCTACCATGATGGCCGGGACACCCCGGCGGATGGCCTCGGCAAAGGGCAGAAGCTCCCGGGCGCGAAGCTCCTCCAGGGACCGCTCCACCACCGGCAGGCCGGTGTGGGAGTCCGTCAGCGTGTCGCCGTGGCCGGGGAAATGCTTGACCACCGGGATCACATCCCGGTCGCAGATCCCCTCCCACACCGCGCTGCCCGCGGCGGCCACGGTCTGAGCATCGGTGCCCAGGGCACGGTCGGCGATGACGGTGTTCTCCGGGTTGGACCAGATATCCAGACAGGGGGCGAAGTCCATGTTCAGGCCAAAGGCGGCGCACTCATCTCCCAGCAGCCGGCCCAGCCGGGAGCAGAGGGAGAGATTCTCCGCCTGACCGAAGGTGAGGGGGGAGGGAACGTCCAAAAGCTCCGGGGGCATGCGGGACACACGGCCCCCCTCCTCGTCCACCGAGAGGAAGAGGGGGATATCGCTCTGGTTGAGGGCCTTGAGGGAGTTGGTGAGGGCGGCGAGCTGTTCCGCGCTCTCCGCGTTGCGGGAGAAGAGGATGACGCCCCCCACCTGGAAGCGCCGGATGGCGTCCTCAGCGTCCTCCCCGGCGGCGGTGCCCTCAAAACCGCAGATAAGGAGCTGGCCCACCTTCTGCTCGTCGGTCATGGCGTCCAGCTGGGCGTGAATGGGATCGGGCGTGGGCGTGGGCGTGGGCGTAGGCGTAGGGGAGGGGGCTGCGGTGGGAACAGGCGCCGCCGGAGCGGAAGAAGGCGCGGCGGAGGGTGTGACAGACGCTCCGGGCGTGGGCGAGGGAAGGCCCGCGGCGGGGGTGCAGCCCTGCAGCAGAAGGACAGAGATGAGGCAGAGGGGGAGGAGCTGTTTCATCATCGCTTGTTTCGCCCCTTTCTGTGTTTCGGCCCGTGAGAGGGATGGCGGCCGGGGCGCCGCCCCACCCGCCGCTCGGAGGGCCGTTCCCGGTCCGCCGTGCCGGGGGAGGGGGAGCGGGGCGCGTGACCGGGGAGACGGAAAACGATCTGTCCGCTGCCCGGGTCGGCGGAGGCGCACACCACCTGCAGCAGCGTGCCCAGGGTGTAGCGCTCTTCCCCGTGGGAGAGGGTCATATGGGCCTCGTCAAAGGTATAAGGAGGAGCGGGCAGGGCCTCCGCCGGGAGGAAACCCTCCGCGCCGCCCTCGACCAGGACGAACAGGCCGAAGCGGGTGACGCCGGAGACGGCGGCGGCAAAGGTCTCCCCGGTGCGGGAGGCCATATACTCGGCCAGATAGCGCTTTTCGATCTCCCGCTCGGCGGTCTGGGCGGAGAGCTCCCGCTCCGAGGACTGGCGGGCGGCCTTGCCCACGGCGGAGGAGAGCTTCTGTCCCGTTTTGCCCTCCATGGTGCCGTCCAGCAGGGCGGTGAGACAGCGGTGGACCATCAGGTCGGGATAGCGGCGGATGGGAGAGGTGAAGTGGCAGTAGTAGGGGGCGGCCAGGCCGAAATGCCCCAGATTCTGAGGCTCGTACCGGGCCTTCATCAGCGAGCGGAGCACGGTGGTGTGGACCAGGAATTCCTGCGGTGTGCCCCGGGCCTGGTCCAGCAGCTTCTGGAGGGAGAAGTTGTCCGGCTCCCGCACGTCGTAGCCCAGGGGAGCGAGCATGGCGCGCAGGGCGTCAGCCTTTTCCGCCGAGGGTTTTTCGTGAATGCGGTAGACCGCCGGGGCCTGGAGCTGGGAGAGGTGCCGGGCCACGCACTCGTTGGCGGCCAGCATGAAGGACTCGATGATCCCCTCGCTCTCGCCGGGGGCCCGGGCCCGGATGGACACCGGGCGGCCCTCGTCGTCGCAGAGGATCTCGCTCTCCCGGCTCTCCAGGTCCAATCCGCCCCGGAGACGGCGGCGGCGCTCCAGCACCCGGGAGAGACCGGCCATCTCCCGCAGCATGGGAAGGATGTGGGCATACCGCTCCTCCAGCTCAGGACTGCCGCCCTGGAGCAGGGCGTTGCAGTCCGGGTAACTCATGCGCTCGGCGGTGCGGATGGCCGACTTGGCGATGCGGTATTCCGCCACCGAGCCGTCGGGGGCGAGGGTCATGATACAGGAGAGGGTGAGCCGGTCCACACGGGGGTTGAGGGAGCAGATGCCGTTGGAGAGCTCGGTGGGGAGCATGGGGACGACCTGGTCGGCGAAGTAGACCGAGGTGCCCCGCTGCCAGGCCTCCACGTCCAGAGGGGAACCCATGGGGACATAGTGGCTCACGTCGGCAATGTGGACCCCCAGCACCGGCCGGCCCTGGCCGTCCCGCTCCAGAGAGACGGCGTCATCCAGATCCCGGGCGTGCTCGCCGTCAATGGTGATGATGAGCTTGTCCCGCAGGTCCAGCCGTCCCGCCAGGGCGGAGGGGTCCACCGCCTGGGGCGCCCGGGCGGCCTGCTCCAGCACCGGGGGCGGGAATTGGCGGTGGATCCCCTGCTCGAAGAGGATGGCCTCCACGGCGGCCTCCCGGCTGCCGTCCCGGCCAAAGACCTCCGCCAGGGCGCCCATGGGGGGCTGCTTGGCGGTGCCGTAGCTGGAAATCTTCACCGCCGCCTTGTCCCCGGGGCGGAAACCGGCGGTCCGGCCTACCACCAGGATGGGGTCGCGCAGCTTGTCCCCGTCGGGCACCAGCCAGGTCTCCCGGTTGTGCTTGCGCACCGCGCCGGTCACCGTCCGGTTGGCGCGCTTCAGAACGGAAATGACCCGGGCCTCCCGCTTTTCGCCAGGGGCAGAGGGGCCGCCCTCTGGCCGGATGGTCACGGTGTCGCCGTTCCAGGCGCCGTTTTCCATCCGGGGCGGGATGAAATAGTCCCTGCCGGCTCCCTCCTCTCCGGAGGGGGTGACAAAGCCGAAGCCCCGGCCGGCGGCGTGGTAAACACCGGTGATGAGGGGATCGGAATGAGCGTGTTTTGACATGGATATCTCCTTTTTTCTAATCAGATAGCTTGAAAAGGATCAGAAATTCTTTTTAATTCCTGCGGCTCTTCTTGGCCGCAGCAGGCCGCCCGCCAGCCCGGAGCGCCGTAGGAGCGGAACCACAACCCCCGGAAGATGCCGCTCTCGCCGGGGGAGAGCAGGGGAACGGCGATGGAACGGGGCGCGACGTTCAAGCCCTGGCCGGTGTATTTTACAAAGCTCTCCTTCAAAGTCCAGAGTGTGTAAAAGTCCTCCCAGCGGCCGCCCCGCCCGGTGAACCATTGGAATTCCCGGTCGGAGAGGGCGAACCGGGGCAGGCCGGGCCGCCGGGGCCGGACCCGCTCCACATCCACCCCGAGCGGGGCGTCTCCCACGCCGCACAGGGCGAAGGGGCCGCTGTGGCTGAGGCTGAACTGGAGCGGGGCGTTTTCCAGACAGGGCTTGCCGCCGGGGGAGCGGGCAAAGACGGGGGACTCCAGACCGAAGTCCTCCGCCAGAACGGCGCGCAGCAGGGCGTGGGCGGCGGAGCGGCCGTCCTCCGCTGCGGAAAAAAAGAGCGTGAGCAAGCGTATCCACCCCCAGCGTATGAGCTGTCTCCATTTTACCCGATTTGACGGGAGATTACAACGCCGCTCCGGCTGGGAGAAGGGGAAGAAAGCTTACAAAAACGTCACAAAAACGTAAGAGAGTTCGATGGCGGGCGGGGGCGATCGGGAGGTACAATGGAGGGGACAAAAGGAGGAACAGCATATGGAACCTATTCTGACCGTTTCCCATCTTCAGAAGTATTACGGCAGCCGGGGCAATGTGAACCGGGCCATCGACGATATCAGCTTCGAGGTGATGCCCGGCGAGTTTGTGGGCATCATGGGCGCGTCGGGCAGCGGAAAGACCACCCTGCTCAACTGCATCTCCACCATCGACGCCGCCACCGGCGGGCAGATCGTCATCGACGGGGAGGATATCACCCGCCTCAATGCCAAAAAGCTCTCCCGATTCCGGCGGGAGCGGCTGGGCTTCGTGTTTCAGGACTGCAACCTGCTGGACACCCTCACCGGCTTTGAGAACATCGCTCTGGCCCTCACCATCCTTCACCGGGGGGCGGGGGAGATCGAGGAGAAGGTCAGGGAGACCGCCCGGCTGCTGGAGATCGAGGAGTGCCTGGACCGGTATCCCTACCAGATGTCGGGCGGCCAGCGGCAGCGGACGGCGGCGGCCCGGGCCATCATCACCGAGCCCGCCCTCATCCTGGCCGACGAGCCCACCGGTGCGCTGGACTCCAAATCGGCCCGGCTGCTGCTGGACCGCTTCGAGGACCTGAATCTGGGCCGGAAGGCCACCATTCTGATGGTCACCCACGACGCCTTTACCGCCAGCTACTGCCACCGCATCCTGTTCATCAAGGACGGGAAGCGGTTCACCGAGCTGGTACGGGGAGACGACAGCCGCAAGAACTTCTTTGCCCGGATCATCCAGGTGGTCACTCTGCTGGGAGGTGCGTGCGACGATGTTCTGTAAGCTGGCCCGGAAAAACGTGGTGCGCAGCGTCCGGGACTATACCCTCTATTTTCTGACGCTGCTCTTCGGCGTATGCGTGTTCTATGTATTCAACTCGCTGGAGACCCAGTGGGTGATGGAGATCCTGGCCCAGGGGTCGGGAAAGATGATGGTGGACGCCATTTTGCAGCTCATGGACGTGATATCGGTGTTCGTGTCGGTAGTGCTGGCCTTTCTGATCCTGTACGCCAACCGCTTTATGCTCCGGCGACGGAAGCGGGAGCTGGGTATCTATCTGCTGCTGGGCATGGAGCAGCGGAAGGTGGCCCTCATCCTCTTCCTGGAGACCCTGATCATCGGCGTGCTGGCCCTGGCGGCGGGGCTGGTGCTGGGCGTATTGGCGGCCCAGTTTTTGTCGGCCTTTACCGCCGGACTCTTCGCCGTGACGGTGGAGCAGTTCCACTTCGTGTTCTCCTGGAAGGGCGTGGTCAAGACCGCGCTGTATTTCGGTGTCATCTTCCTGCTGGTGATGGGCTTCAACTCCTTCTCGGTGGCCCGGCAGAAGCTTATCCGCCTGCTCCAGGCCGAGCGGCAGAACGAGGACCTGAAGCTGCGCTCCATCCCTGCGGCGGCGGCCATGTTCGTGGTGGGCGTGGCCCTGATCGGCACGGCCTACTGGATGCTCTTCGAGCGGGGGCTGCTCACTCTGGACCCGGGTTTCTGGCTGATGCTGCTGCTGGGCAGCGCGGGCACCCTGCTCTTTTTCCGCTCCCTGTCCGGCTTTCTGCTGCGGCTGTGCCAGAATCATAAGAAACTCTATTACAACGGGCTCAATATGTTTATCCTGCGGCAGTTCAACTCCAGGATTACCACCAACTACTGGTCCATGACGGTGGTCTGCCTGATGCTGCTGCTGGCCATCGGCATCACCGCCTGCTCGGTGGGCCTGAACAACACTGTGGCCGGTATGGTAGAGCGGGACTCTCCCTTCGATATGACTTATGAGATCTGGCTGGATGACAACAGCGTCCGCCTGGACCTGGAGCAGATTCTGACGGAGGCGGGCTTCGACGTGGAGCGGGACCTGCCCCGGCGGGCCCAGGTGAGCGTCTGCCTGCTGGAGACGGCGCCGGGCGCGGAGCCGTCAGAGGACGGGGAAAGCCCCTCCAACGCGCTGGCCATCTCACAGCGGGATGCCAATGTGCTGCTGTCCCTGCTGGGACGGGAGGAGACGGACCTGCCTCAGGACGGCTACGGCGTTCTGCGCGGGACCTCTTCCAAAAGTGAGGAGCAGGCGCTCCGCCTCAAAACGGAGCGGCCGGATCTGACGGTGGACGGCAAAACATATCACCTGGAGGAGGCGGCCTGGCGGGAGGACACGGTCTTTACCGACGGCGGCGTCCACGGCAATATCCTGATCCTGCCCGACGCCGCGCTGGAGGGTCGGGCGCCCTTCAAGCAGATGCTGGTGGGCGATTATCCCGCCGGCGGCAGTGCCGAGCAGACCGAGGAGCGGCTGCAGGCGGCCGGGGAGCGGCTGCCCGAAGTCATCGGGCGCTATACCAAAGAGGGCTACGGCATTACCCGCAGCACCAAACTGGCTAATTATACGGACCAGATGGGGACCAAGCTGCTGGTGCTTTTCCTGGGAATGTATCTGGGCATCATTTTCCTGGTGACCTCGGCGGCGGTACTGGCTCTGCAGCAGGTCTCCCAGGCGGCGGACAACGCCGGGCGCTACCGGATCCTCTCCCGCCTGGGGGTGGAGGAGAAGATGCAGGCGCGCTCGGTGGACGTGCAGGTGTTTCTGTCCTTCTTCCTGCCCCTGTCCCTGGCGGTGGTGCACTCTATTGTGGGGATGCGGGCGGCCAATAAAGTCATTGCCCAGGTGGGCAGGCTGGATGTAGTGGCCAGCAGCACGGCTGCGGCAGTCTTTATTCTGGTGGTCTATGGAGCTTATTTTCTGGCTACCTGCCAGGCCAGCCGGCGCATCGTCCGGGAACGCTGAGAAAAGCGGGAAATATCTCTTGAAATCGGCCCTGTTCTGTGCTATCATAAAAAATACATTTGATAAGGGCGGCCGCAGTGCGCCCAAAATCAGAAGACAGCGCCCCCTGGGGCCGAAAGGAAAGATGTAACGTGCTGAAGATCATCCTGAGTGTCGTCCTCGTTCTGGTGGAGCTGGCGCTTATTATGGTAGTTATGCTCCAGTCCGGCAAGAGCGCCGGCCTGTCCGGCAGCATCGCCGGCGTGGCGGACACTTTTATGGCTAAGAACAAGGCCAAAGGCTGGGACGCCAAGTTGGCCCGTTGGACCAAGTGGGTGGCAGTGGCGTTTGCCGTGCTGGCCGTGGTGATCTGCCTGCTGTAAGCGGCGGACAACAGAATCCGAGCCTGGATCCCTCCTGACGCGTCCGAGCGGACCGCATCAGGAGGGATTTCTGCGTTCATAGTGCGTTCATTAGGATATGGGGAAGGACAGAGAAGAATTTTCGGATTTTTTTCGAAAAAGGTGTTGACAAAAGGGGCGGGAGTTGGTATTATATCTGAGCGCCTCACGAGGGGGCACCTGGAAGATGGGACACAGCGGCGGAAAGCAGGAGCGGTCCTGAAAAAGGTGTTGACAAGTGAGAGCGGATGTGCTAAACTAAATGAGTTCGCACGGAAGCGGCGGTTGGATGAGAGAGCTTCGGAAAAGCGGTTCTGAGGGCTGAAAAGCCCCGGAAAAGCCTGAAAAAAGTTCTTGACAAACGAAACTGAGTGTGATAAAATAGTCGAGCACTTGACCGAGAGGTCGAAGCGTGTACCTTGTAAATTAAACAACGTGAAAGAAACACGAAGCACCAGAAGGACAAGTTGTCCTT
>NZ_JBQHUB010000048.1:0-14749 GCF_052065415.1 Pseudoflavonifractor sp. HCP28S3_F10
CCCCTCCCAACGGGGTGCTCTAAAAAAATCTAACTAAAACCCGCGGCCCGGGCGGCCCAACGGGCCCCCCGGTCCTGCAATATAAAGAGATCGGTCATGGTTCCTCCAGCCCGCACATCCGGGTCCACCGTCCGCTGTGCCAGCGGGCAGTACAGAGGATGCCGCGGAGGATCAGGTCGGCGCTCATGGCGATCCACACGGCGGAGAGTCCCAGCCCGGCCTTCCGGACCAGCAGGGGAGCCAGCGGGATGCGCAGGCCCCACATGCACACCAGACTGCACACCATGGGGAAGCGTACGTCGTGGGCCCCTCTCAGGGTGCCGGAGTAGACAATGGAGAGGGCGAAGAGGGGCTCGGCAAAACACACGATGCGCAGCATCCGGGCGGCCTCATCCACCACCGCCGGGTCGGAGTTGAAGAGGGAGGAGAGGGCGGGAGCGAAGAGAAAGAGCAGCACGGCCATGGCGGAACAGAGCGCCAGAGCGGTCCGGGCAGCCAGCGTGCCGAAGGCGGCGGCGTCCTCCCGGGAGCGGGCGCCCACCGACTGGCCCACCAGGGCGATGGCGGCGTAGGAGATGCCGTAGGCCGGCAGGTAGCACAGGCCCTCTGCCGTGGTGGCGATCTGATTGGCGGCCAGGGCCACCGTGCCCAGGGAGGCCACCAGGGCGGTCATGGCGATCTGCCCCAGGTTGACGGTGGCCCGCTCCAGGGCTGAGGGCAGGCCCAGCCGCACCGCCATGCGGATGATGGCGCCGTCGGGCCGGAGGCCGTCCCGCAGATGGATGCGGAAGCGCCCCTGCCGGGTGCCCACCCAGAGCAGGGCGGTGCCGGCAAAGACCCAGGACAGGGCCGAGGCCAGGGCGGCTCCCGCCACGCCCCGCCCCGCACCGGGGATGACCAGCGTCAGCCCCCAGAGCGGAACAGTACGCGTCTCGTAGATCAGGAAGAAGTTCAGGATGATGTTGAGCACGTTAGCCAGGCTGTTGAACAGCAGCGGGGCCCTGGTGTTGCCCATGCAGCGCAGGACGGCGGAGAAGATGGACCCGGCGGCCACCCAGGGCATGCCGGCGGCGTAGTACCGCAGGTAGGCCGTGGCCTGGGGCAGCACCTCCGGCTTGGCCCCCAGCCACATGGGGATGTACCCGGAGAGCCCCTCGTAGATCAGCAGGAACAGCGCGCCGCACACCAGCGCGGCCAGAACGCCCTGGCGGACGACCTCCCTGGCCCGCTGGTCATCCCCGGCGCCGATGGCGTTGGAGACCTGCACCGAATAGCCGATGCCCACGCCGGAAAGCAGGCCGCCGCACATCCAGATGGGGGCGGCGTTCACCGACACGGCGGCAGTGGCGGCGGCCCCCAGCGCGCCCACCATGGCGGTGTCCACATAGCTGACCATGGTGGCCAGCAGCTGCTCCATGATGGAAGGCCAGCTGAGCCGCCAGACGGTGCCCATGCGGCTGCCGCCGGAAAGCTGTACTGTCATGGGTCCTCTCCTCTCCGCGAAAACAGCCGGCATACCGCTGCCGGCTGTCCGCTGTATATTTTTTGACACCGCTATACGCCGGTGAGATCAAAGGCGGGGATAAAGGCCGCCTGGGCGGAGCTGCCGTCCTGAGCGAAACCGGCAAGACCCAGATTGACCATATACTCCTCGGCGGCGCGGGCCTCGGAGCGGCGCAGCTTCCGGTCGATCTCCGGAAAGTCGTGGGCCCGCCCCCAGGGGGTGTACTGGCTCATCAGGGAGAAGAGCACGTCCCCGGCGGGGAATTGCTCCGCCACCCAGTCCATGACGGCCTTGGCCCCGGCCAGGCGGCCGGGAAGGATCAGGTGCCGGATGATCACGCCCCGCTTCAGCAGGCCCCCGTCATCGTAGACGCAGGGGCCGGTCTGGCGGTACATCTCCAGAATGGCGGCCTTGGCGGTCTCGGGATAGTCGGCCGCGGCGGAATACCGCTCCGCCGCGGCGGAGTCCGGATATTTCAGGTCGGGCAGGTAGATGTCCACCTTCCCCTCTAGGGCGCGGAGGGTCTCCAGGCGATCATAGCCGCCTGAGTTCCACACCACGGGGACGGGCAGCGGCTCCTCCAGGGCCTGAAGCACCGCGTGGGCAAAGTGGGTGGGATTGACCAGGTCGATGTTGTGGGCCCCCTGGCCGATGAGCTCCAGGAAAATGGCCCGCAGCCGCTCCACGGACACGGGCTTTCCAAAGTTTTCGTGGCTGATGCGCTCGTTCTGGCAGAATACGCAGCCCAGGGGGCAGCCGGAGAAGAACACGGTGCCCGCCCCCCGCTTGCCTGAGATGGGGGGCTCCTCCCACATGTGGAGGGCGGCCCGGGCCACCACCGGCAGGGCAGGCATGCCGCAGCGGCCCTCCCCTGCCGTATCGGTACGGAGGGCGCCGCATTTGCGGGGACAGAGGGTGCAGATCATATCAGCCCTGCTTTCGCCAGTCGGGACCCAGGTTGCCCTCTTTCCAGTGCTTGCGGCACAGGCCGATGTACCGGTCGTTGGCCCCCAGAACCACCTGCTCGCCCTCCTTGAGGACGGTGCCGTTCTCATCGAAGCGGGCGTTGTAGGTGGCCTTCTTGCCGCACCAGCAGATGGTCTTGATCTCCTCGATGATGTCGGCGCAGGAGAGCAGCTCCTGGGAGCCGGGGAAGAGCTCGCCCTTGAAATCGGCCCGCAGGCCGTAGCAGATCACCGGGATGTTCTGCTCGTCCACCAGACCGGTGAGGTAGCGCACTTCCTCCCGGGTGAGGAACTGGGCCTCGTCCACAATGATGCAGGCATAGGACTTGAGGGCGGCGGGGTCCATGCTCCGCAGGTCGGAAAAATAGATGCAGGGGTGGCTCAGGCCGGCCCGGGAGGCCACGAACCGGGCACCGTCCCGCTGGTCCAGCTCGGGCTTGACCAGCAGGGCCTCCTGTCCCCGCTCCTCGTAGTTATAGCGTACCATCAGGGCGTTGGCCGTCTTGCTGGAGCCCATGACGCCGTATCGGAAATAGAGCTTTGCCATATCTCTTCGCCTCTTTCGTATGTTACATCAGCTTTTTCAGCAGGCCAAGGCCCTTGCCCTGGTGCGGGGGATAGCGTACCGGCACATCGGGGGAGTATTTGCGCAGGATGGACTTCTCATAGGAGAAGGTGCGGAAGCCCGCCTCCCCGTGGCAGCGGCCCATGCCGCTCTCCCCCACGCCGCCGAAGGGCAGGCGGCCGTTGGCCAGGTGAAGCACCGTGTCGTTGACGCAGCCGCCCCCGAAGGGCAGGGCGTCGCTGATCTTTTTGGCCATCCACTTGTTGCGGGTGAAGGTGTACAGGGCCAGGGGACGGGGCTTTTCCTGAAGGTGGGAGAGCAGCTCGTCCATGTCGGTATAGGTGAGCACCGGCAGGATGGGGCCGAAGATCTCCTCCTCCATGACGGGGGAGTCCTCCGCCGCGTCCATCAGGACGGTGGGCTCGATGCGCAGCGTTTCCGGGTCGCAGCCGCCGCCGAAGGCCACGGAGCCCGACTCCATCAGCCCCCGTAGCCGGTCAAAGTGCTTCTGGTTGATGATGCGGCCCAGGTCGGGGCTCTCCAGCGGGCGCTCCCCGTAAAATCGGGTGACGGCCTCAAGGAGCTTGTCCACAAAGTAGTCCCGGGCCTCCTCCATGATCCACACATGGTCGGGGGCCACGCAGGTCTGCCCGGCGTTGAGGAGCTTGCCCCACACGATGCGCCTGGCCGCCAGATCCAGGTCGGCGTCGGGAGCGATGATGACCGGGGACTTGCCCCCCAGCTCCAGAGCCACCGGGGTCAGGTTTTGGGCGGCGGCGGTCATGACGGCCCGGCCCACCTGACTGCTACCGGTGAAGAAGATAAAGTCGAATTTCTGCTCCAGCAGGGCGGTATTCTGGGCCCGGCCCCCCTGGACCACCGCCGCGAAGGCGGGGTCGAACACGTCGGCGATGAGATCGGCCACCGCCGCCGAGGAGGCGGGGGCATAGGCCGAGGGCTTGATCACCGCGGTGCACCCGGCCGCGATGGCCGAGATAAGGGGGACCAGGGTGAGCTGCACCGGGTAGTTCCAGGGAGCCATGATGAGGGCCACGCCGTAAGGCTCATAGTACACCCGGCCGCCGGAGGGGAAAAGGGAGAGGGGGGAGCGGGCCTTCCGGGGCTGGGCCCACTTTTCGGCGTGGTTCCAGGCCTCACGCAGCTCGGCGTAGACCACGCCCAGCTCGGTCTCATAGGCCTCGAACCGGCTCTTGCCCAGATCCTGCTCCAGGGCGGAGAGCAGGGCCTCCTCATGGCGCTCGATCCCCTTTTTCAGCCGCAGCAGCATCTGCCGCCGCAGGGATACCGTGCGGGTGAGCCCCTCGTTGAAATACCGCCGCTGGGCGGCCACCAGTTCCTTGATCTCCATGCTCATTCCTCCTCGGTCCCCGCCAGAGCCAGCCCCATAAAGGGCTGAAAGGCGTTGGGTACGGCATACTCCCGCTCCAGCTCCCGCGGGGAGG
Organism: Pseudoflavonifractor sp. HCP28S3_F10; assembly: GCF_052065415.1. Classification (NCBI taxonomy): domain Bacteria; kingdom Bacillati; phylum Bacillota; class Clostridia; order Eubacteriales; family Oscillospiraceae; genus Pseudoflavonifractor; species Pseudoflavonifractor sp. HCP28S3_F10. Next base: position 4,498 of record NZ_JBQHUB010000048.1, read on the forward strand.
CCCAGACCCAGCCCGGGGGAAGGGCGGGACCGGCGGCCTCCACTGCCAGGGCGGTCATGTGCCACTCGATATGGGTGAAAATGTGCCGGCCCGTGCCGCCGTGCTCCAGGCGCAGGGGAGAGACCCCCCAGCGCTCCAGCGTTCCCTCGTCGCAGGCGGGCTCGTTGGGAAATTCCCACAGCCCGGCCAGCAGGCCCCGGGCAGGGCGGCGGCGGAGGGCCACCCGGCCTTTGTAAAAGATGAGAAAGACCGTGCGTTCCTCCGCCCGGCGGGGCTTTTTGGGGGACTTCACCGGCAGCTCGCCGGTGCGCCCCTCCCGCCGGGCGGTGCAGAGATGGGCGGCGGGACACTGATCGCACAGGGGCGCGCCGTTGGGAAGGCAAACGGTGGCCCCCAGCTCCATCAGGGCCTGGTTGTAGTCCCCGGGGAAGGTTTTGGGCATGGTCTCCAGCAGGGCGGCGCGCATCCGGGCTTTTGTCTCGGGCCGGAGGATGTCTCCGTCGTCGCCGGTGATGCGGGAGACCACCCGCAGTACGTTGCCGTCCACCGCCGGCACCGGGATGCCGAAGGCGATGGAGGCGATGGCGCCGGCGGTGTACTCCCCCACCCCGGCCAGGGACAAAATGGACTCGTAGGTATCGGGAAAGACGCCGCCGAAGTCGGTCACGATCTGCCGGGCGGCTTTCTGGAGGTTGCGGGCCCGGTTGTAGTACCCCAGCCCCTGCCACAGCTTCATCAGCCTGTCCTCCTCCGCCCGGGCCAGAGCGTCCACGGTGGGCAGTTCCTCCATAAAGCGGCGGTAGTAGCCCAGCACGGCGGCCACCCGGGTCTGCTGCAGCATGATCTCGGACACCCACACGTGATAGGGGGTGGGATCGGACCGCCAGGGCAGGGTGCGGGCGTGTTCATAAAACCACTGGGTCAGGGGGATGGGAAGCTGTTCCAATTCGTTCACGGCGTTCCTCCGGAGAAAAAATCACATCTCATTTTAACACACCGTATCCTCCCCTTCAAGCGCCCGGAGGGCGTCCCCGTCCAGCAGGCGGGCCATGTCGGCGGGGAGGGGGGCCGACCACTCCATGGCCGCCCCGGTGATGGGGTGGATCAGGGAGAGGACAGCGGAGTGGAGGGCCGCCCGGCCGATGAGGGCTTTGTCCTCAGTACCGTAGAGAAAGTCCCCGGTGAGGGGACAGCCCAGGTGGGCCATGTGGACCCGGATCTGGTGGGTGCGGCCGGTGTCCAGTTCCAGCCGGACCAGGCTGCGTCCGTTACATATGGACAGAACACGATACCGGGTGCGGGCGGGAGCGCCGTCCGGGGCCACCTGACGCCGCAGCACCGAACCCTCCGCCCGGCCGATGGGGGCTTCCACCGCGCCGGAGGGCGGGACAGGCGTCCCATCGCACACCGCCAGGTACACCCGGCGGAAGGCGGGGGTGTGGAGCTGGGCTTTCAGCACCTCCTGGGCGTGGGCGTGCTTGGCCACGCACATCAGGCCGGAGGTCCCCCGGTCCAGCCGGTTCACCGGGCGGAACCGGGCGGTCTGACTGGTAAATTTGTAATAATAGGACACAAAATTACCCAAAGTATCGTCAAAATGGTCGGGACTGGGGTGGACGGCCACCCCGGGGGCCTTGTTGAGAATGAGGATGTCCCCATCCTCGTACACGATGGAGAGAGGGCCGGGGGCGGGGATCACGCCGCCGTCCTCCTCCGTGTCCCCCACCAGTACGGACAGGACCTGCCCCGCTGCCGCCCGGGCAGTGACGAACACGGGAAGACCGTCCAGAAGGATGCCCCCGGGGAAGCGCTTGGCCCGCTTGACGGTGGTGCCTGACAGCCTCAGTGTCCGCCGGAGAAGAACGTCCACGGCCGCGCCGGAGAGCTCCGGCGGCACGGTGAGGGTGAGCCGGCGGGGGCCGGCAGCGCCTTCAAAGGGCGGGCCCGGCGGGAGCGGGGAGCGGCCGGAGACAGGGGACATGGTTCATTCCTCCTTAAAACAGGGAAATCCCTGGACGCAGCTGTCCGCCGGGGGCAGAAAGGCACGGCGCACCCTTTGCGCAAGCAGGATAGCATGGACGGAGGAAAGAGTCAAGCAGCTTTTCCGGCCTGGGATTTTGGAGAAAAACCGGGGCAGACTATTTTCAAAAGAGAGGAAAAGCGGTATAATCACATACAATAGATGGCCCCGTGTCCGCAAGAGGCGAAAATGAGGTGGACTTTATGCCCGGAAAGCTCGGTATCTACATCCATATCCCCTTCTGCCGCAGCAAGTGCGACTACTGCGACTTCTACTCCCTGGCCGGCCGGGAGGGACAGATGGACCTCTATCTGAAGGCGCTGCTGGTCCACATCCGGGAGACCGCCCCCCTGGCCAAAGGATACCAGGTGGATACCATTTATTTCGGCGGCGGAACCCCCAGCTATTTTGGGGAAAAGCGGCTGCGGGCCGTCCTCTCCGAGCTCGGGAAGCGCTTTGACGTGACCCGGGATGCGGAGATCACCGTGGAGTGCAATCCGGACAGTGTGGACCTCAGGACGTTCAGCCGGCTCCGCCGGGCGGGGGTGAACCGGATCTCCCTGGGGGTGCAGTCGGCCTGCAACCGGGAGCTGGAGTGCCTGCACCGGCCCCACACCTTTGAGCAGGCTGCCCGGGCGGTGGCCATGGCCCGGGAGGCAAAGCTGAAAAACATCAGTCTGGACCTGATCTACGGCCTGCCCGGCCAGGACATGGCCGGATGGCAGGACACGGTGGAAAAGACCCTGGCGCTGGAGCCTGAGCACCTGTCCTGCTACGGGCTGAAGGTGGAGCTGAGCACCCCCCTCTATGCCCGGGTGGAGCGGGGTGAGGTGCTGCCCGATGACGATGCCCAGGCCGATATGTACCTGTGGATGGTGGACCGGCTGGCGGCGGCGGGGTACAAGCAGTATGAGATCTCCAATTTCGCCCGGCCCGGCTTCCAGTCCCGGCACAATCTGAAATACTGGATGGGGCGGACCTATATCGGCTTTGGCCCCGGCGCCCATTCCGACTTCGGCGGCCGGCGGTACTCCTTCGTGCGGGATCTGGACGCCTATATCAGCGGCGTGCTGGGCCACGGCGGTCCCATCGTGGACGAGTCTGAGCTCATTCCCCAGCGGGAGCGGAGCGGAGAGTACCTGATGCTCCGCCTGCGGACTACCCGGGGCATCGAGGAGTGGGAATACCGCCGGGAGTTCTGCATGAACTTCGACCCCCTGGAGCAGAAGCTGGAGGAATATGAGCACCAGGGATGGGCCGCCCGCCAGGACCGGCGGTGGTACTTCACGCCCAAGGGCTTTCTGGTGTCCAACCAGCTCATCGGGGACCTGCAGAGCATCCAGGAGCAGGCGGCGCTGGATACGCTGCTGCCCCGGCTGCGTCAGAACCGGGCGGAAGAGCGGGAAGGTTAAGCAGATTTGGAATGATTTGGCGACCAAAATTTAGGACGGGCTGTTTACAAAAACGGCCAAATGTGTTAACATAAAATCTGTAATTTGGTCCAGAGCGCCCGGCCAAGTGCGGCCGGGCGCTTTTTTACCGGCGCGGCAGCCGCGCCATGAACCAAGGAGGTCAGTATTGAAGCATACATGGATGAAACGGGCGGCGGCCGCGGGGCTGGCGCTGATGATGACGGGCCAGGCGGCCTACGCCTCGGAGGCCCTGGGCCACGACCTGCACAGCGGCAGAGTGGACCTGTCGGTGGGGACCAGTGTCACCCGGCAGATCTTCTGGAGCGATACATACTCCGACCTGCGCACCGAGCGCTATCTGACCTATCAGCCCAGTACCGATGTGAACCCCACGGTGGCCTACGGCGACAAGGTGCTCAGCCGCGCCACCCTGGCCTCTATGGCCAAGACGTTGGAGAATCGGGGCAAACGGGTGGTAGGCGGCGTCAACGGCGATTACTATGTGTTCGCCACCGGGGCGCCGGTGGGTCTGGTGATCTCGGACGGGGTGATCCGCTCGGCCACTGCCAGCACCAGCGCCTGGTATTACGGCGTCGGCTTCCGCTCCGACGGCACCGCCTTTATCGGCCGGCCGGCCCTGTCAGTGAAGGCCGCCTTCCAGGGCGTGAGCCATGACATCACCGGCGGTATCAACAAGATCCGCACCGAGAGCGGGGGCTACACCCTGCTCACCGATGACTTTGCGGCCACCACGGGGAACACCAGCCCCGGCGTGGATGTGATCCTCTCTCCGCTGACCGACGGCGAGGGGGAGACCGTCCTCACCGACAGCGGCGCCGGACTGGTCCGGAGCAGTGAGCCCATCGTGGGCGGCCGGACTACCTGCGTAGTGGAGCAGGTGCTGGAGTCCGAGGGCTCCATCCCTATCCCGGAGGGGAAATGGGTGCTCACCATCAACGGCAAGGGGGACGCGGGGAAGATCGAGGCCCTGAAGACCCTGCAGCCCGGCGATACCGTGGACATCGATATTACCAGTGAGGATGAGCGCTGGGCCCAGGCCGCAGAGGCCCTGGGCGCTCCCAGCCGCCTGCTCACCGGCGGCGCTTTGGACAACAGCTTTACCGGCGACAGCAACGCCAACACCCGGGCGGCCCGCACCGCTGTGGGTATAAAAGCGGACGGCACCGTGATCTTTTATACCATTGACGGCGGCCAGTCGGGCTACAGCGTGGGCTGCACCCTGCGGCAGGCAGCCCTGCGGCTGAAGGAGCTGGGCTGCGTGGACGCGGTGGCCATGGACGGCGGCGGCTCCACCACTCTGGGCGCGGCCTATCCCGGCGGCGCCATGGAGATTCTGAACAAGCCCTCTGAGGGGACTCAGCGGGCCAACAGCACCGCCATCTTCCTCACCACCACCCTGGCCGCCACAGGAGAGCTGGGCAGTTACTATGTCACCCCCGGCGACAGCCTGATGCTTTCCGGCGCCGTCTTGCAGCTCAAGGCCACCGCTCTGGACACCGCCTATTATCCCATGGCCGATCCCAATGAGGTCAGTTTCTCCATCCGGAACGGAGACGGCACCATCACCGCCGACGGCCTCTTCACCGCAGGGGACAGCAGCGGCACCGCCCAGATCGTGGCCACCGGCGGCAGCGCCGCAGGCACGGCCAACGTGACGGTGGTGCGCACGCCTGACGCCATCTCCCTCTCCAATGAAAAGACGGGCAAGACTTTGTCCCGGCTGGACGTGAGTCCCGGTGCCCAGGTGGATCTGAAGGCCAATGCCTCCTACCGCAAGCTGGCACTGGTCTCTCAGGATACCTGCTATACCTGGAGCTGCGATCCCGCGGTGGGTACGGTGGACGCCAACGGCGTGTTCACTGCCGTGGACAAGAGCGCCAGCGGCGCCATCACGGTAAGCGCCGGCGGGAAGAGCGTCAGCCTGCCTGTCAGTGTGGCGGGCCATATCCTGGCCCTGGAGACCTGCGAGGGCAGCCTGTCCGGCCTTACCTCCAGCGCCGGGGCCACGGCCTCGGCCGAGACCGGCACGGCCCACGTGAAGGCGGGCCGGCAGAGCCTGAAGATGACCTATGACGCCGCCGGCAGCGGCATGGCCAGCCTGGCCACCGACCTGCGCATCCCGGAGGGGGAGCGTTACCTGGGCCTGTGGGTCTATGGTGACGGCTCGGGCAACAGCCTCACCGCCTCTGCAGCCGATGAGAGCGGTGCGGTCACGTCCCTGGTGCTGACCGCCCTGGACTTCACCGGCTGGAAGCATGTGCTGGTGGAGCTGCCCGAGGGCACCGCAGCCATCCGCACCCTCAGCGTGGTCTACGGCGGCGGGAAGGACGCCGCCAGCGGGGCCATCTGGCTGGACCACTTTACCACCAGCAACGAGCGCGTGGCGGATACCACCGCCCCCACGGTCACCGTGACGGTGTCGGGCTCCACAGTCACCGCGTCGGTGACCGACAATGTGGACAGAGCCATCCCGGCGGAGAGCGTGGTGCTCACCTGCGACGGCACAGCGGTGGACAAGACCTGGAATGAAAGCACGGGCACTTTGACGGCCCAGCTCTCTCTGACCGACGGCAAAGCCCACCGGGTGACGGTGACCGCGGTGGACACCAGCGGCAACCTGGCCAGAAACGCGGCAGATGTGGAGCCGTCGGCGGAAAACGCCAACGTGTTTGATGACATGGAGGGCCACTGGGCGGCCCGGTTCGCCTCCTACCTCTATCAGACCGGCGTGACCTCGGGCACCGGCGACCCGGAGACCGGACTGGTATACGCCCCCGACCGCAGCATCACCCGGGGCGAATTCTTCGCCCTGGTGGCCCGGTGGATGAAGGTGGACCTGAGCCGGTACGCCGATGTGGAGCTGCCCTTCGTGGACGGGGCGGACATCCCCTCCTGGGTGCTGGGTGAGATCAAGGCCATGTACAGCCTGGGCATCGTCAGCGGCGCGGGGAGCGACAGCGGCCTGCGCATCAACGCCGGAGCCAACATCAGCCGGGCCGAGGTCATGGCCATTCTGGGCCGGACCCAGCCCAGGGGCTATGCCACCCCCGCCCTGACGGCGGCTGACAGGGACCAGGTGCCCGCCTGGGCCCTGGAGCACGTCCAGTCCCTGGTGGGACAGGGCGTGGTGGCCGGTTACGGCGGTAAGATCAATCCCAACCAGTCTATCACCCGGGGCGAAGTGGCCAAGCTGCTCTACTCCATGCTTTAAACCGGCCGCTCCTGCCTTGCGGCGCGCCCCCGGACCGGCTCCGGGGGCGCGTTTTTTACCGGCGGAGCTTGCGGCGGACGGAAGCGGCGGGTATAATAATGTCTGCTCAACAGGCCGCTTTGCGGTCTGCTCGTGCGGCGGCCCGCCTTTTTGCCCGGCCGTGATACCAGTTTGCCAGTTCAAAGGAGTTGTTTACATTGTATCGCCTGATCGCACTTGACATTGATGGGACCCTGGTCCGGCCCGACGGCAGCGTCAGTGAGGCTGACCGGGAGGCCATCGCCCACGCCCGGCGGTCGGGAGCCCGGGTGGTGCTCTGCACCGGACGGTCCTGGCAGGAGTCGGAAGAGGTGGCGGAGGAGGCCGGCTGCGACCGGGTGATGGTGTGCCAGGGGGGCGCGGCCCTGGCCGACCTGGACAGGCGGTGCAACACCCGGCTCTGGGAGATCCCGCGGGATGCAGCGCTGGAGCTGGTGGGGTGGCTGGAAAGAGAGGAACTGGCCCTGATGCTCTTTGCCGGCAGCGAGCTGGTGGTCAATCCCAGGTCGGAGGAGACTTTCCGCAGTTATCCCAGCCCCGGGTTCCACCGGTGCAAGGTGGTGGCGCAGGAGCCCGCACGTTTTCTGCGGGAGCGGGGGCTGCCCGTGAACAAGATCTATGCCCAGGGGGATCCCGCCATCTTCCCTCCTCTGCTGGAACGGGCCGCCCGGTACAGAGAGGTGACGGTGACCTCCTCGGCACCCTATAACTTCGAGATCGTGCCCGCCGGGGTGGACAAGGGCACCGGCCTGGCAGCGCTGGCGGAGGAGCTGGGCCTCACGCTGGCGGAGACCATCGCCATCGGAGACAGCGACAATGACCGGGGCATGCTGGCCGCAGCCGGCATGCCGGTGGCCATGGGCAACGCCACCGACGCCATCAAGGCCATGGCCCGCTATGTGACCGAAACCAATGAGAACGGCGGCGTGGCCAGGGCCATCCGCCATTTTATCCCCTGAGCCCGTATCTGGACAAAATCACCGGGGCAGGTTGCTTTTTACAGGAGAAACCGCTATAATTTATGTTAAGCGGAACTTTGCGGACCTGTTTGCGTCTATTCACAGGAAAGATCTGATGATCCGGAGGTGTATTTATGAAAGGAAAACGACTGCTGGCCGCAGCCCTGGCGCTGACGCTGGCCGGGAGCATGCTGACGGCGCCCGCCTCGGCGGCCACCTTTACCGACCTGAACGGCCACTGGGCACAGGCGGATGTGGAGTATCTGTCCAGTCAGGGGCTGGCCAGCGGATACAGCGACGGGACCTTCAAGCCGGACGCGGCCATGAGCACGGTGGAGGCGCTGCTCTTCTGCTCCCGGGTGACCGGGCTGGATGCCAGCACCAAGGCGGCCATCAAGGAAGACTGGCTGGATACGCTGGAGGACATCCTACCTGCGGACATGGTGTCCTGGGCGTCGGCCGACCTGTCGGTGTGCCTGGAGACCGGCATCATCACCGCGGATGAGCTCAAGGCCATCTGTGACCGGGGCGGACTGCTCAAGGCCATCGAGCGGGAGGATGTGATGCAGTATCTGGCCCGGGCCATGCAGCTCTCCGGCATGGCGGAGGGCCTGTCCACCTATCCCCTGTCCTTCAGCGATGCGGACCAGGTCTCCGGTGAGATGCGCCCCTATGTGTACATCCTGAGCACCTACGGTGTAGTGAAGGGAGACGAGCAGGGCCGTTTCCTGCCCAAGAGCAGCCTGAACCGGGCCTCCATGACCTCGGTGCTTCGCCGGGCACTGAGCTTTATGAAGGAGCGGGGCATTGTAGTGGAGCTGCCGGGCCGCACCAGCTACAGCTGGGTGGGCGGCACCATTGCCGCGGCCACCGTGGGCAATGGCGGCACCATTTCCCTCACCCTGACCGAGCCCCTGGGTTCCACACGCACCGTCACCCTGCCGGCCAGCGTGAAGATCTATGAGAACAACATGCTCTCCGGCGGCAGCGCGCTGAAAAACGGCAGCTATGCCCGTGTGAACATGAATACGAGCGGTACGGCGGCCGAAGTCCGTGTCAGCGGTGTGCTGGAGACTGTCAGCGGCAGCGTGTCCGGTCTGGAGAACGGGGTCCTTACCCTCCTCACCGGCGGGCAGACCCGTTCCTATCAGCTGGACCGGTTCATTCAGGTCCAGGCGGGCAAGGCTGTGGGCGGCAGCGAACTGCTGGACGAGAGCGCTGCCTACTCCGCCGCCGTGTGTTATGTGGATGAGCTGGGCCATGTGGCCGCAGTGAAGCTCTCCGGCGGCACCCGGGAGGAGACCGGCCTTCTGGCCGAGGTCAAGACCAGCAGCAGCGGCGCTGCCACCATCCAGGTGGTGAGCATGAGCGGCGTCAAGACCCGCTACACTGTGCCCAGCGGGGCGGGCATCACCGTGGACGGCAAGGCGGGCAAGCTGAGCACCGGTCATGTGGGGGACTATGTGACCCTGCGGGTGTCGAATGACGACAGCGACACTGTGGCCGCTCTGGAGGTGGACACCGCCACCCAGTATGTCCAGGGCTCCATTAAGTCGGTGAGCTACGCCCAGAGCCCCAGCAAGATCACTATTACCGATCTCTCCAGTGGAAAGACGGTGACCTATACCATTGAAAGCAAGGCTGAAATTACCTATGACGGGGGCAAGGTCACCCTGTCCGGGCTGGAGAAGGGCTGGTATGTGACCCTCCGCCTCACCGGTACCGAAGTCAGCGCCATCATGGCCTATCCCGGTTCTTCCACTGAAGAGGGCATCATCACCTCCATCACCTACGGTACGCCCACCGTACTGGAGGTGACCCGGGACGACGGCACTGTCTTGAGCTATGACATCGACCTGACCGATCCCCCGGAGATCTACCGGGACGACGTGCGCAGCTCCATCGACAAGCTGAAAAACGGGGACGAGGTGGTGGTCACGGTGCGCTACCATGAGGTGAGCGCCATCGAGGCCACGCCCAAGAGCGCCAATGCCACCGGCGTCATCAAGCGGGTGACCATGGATACTGCCGGCACCACCATTGATGTGGAGATGACCGGCGGCGGCACCGAGTCCTATCTGGTCAGCGAGGGCGTGTCGGTGACCCAGAACGGCAAGGCGGTCTCCATCGACTCACTGAAGCCCGGCTTCAAGATCTCCATGGTGCTGGAGGGGGATGAGATCCTCTCCATTGAGGTGGATAAGAATACCACCTCCGCCAATCAGCTCAGCGGCACCGTACTCTACGTGAATACCGCCAGCAAGGAGATCCTGCTCCAGAAGACCGACGCGGGCGGCTCCACCAGCGTGCTGACGGTGAGCGCCTCGGCCGCTGAGCTGCGTTCCGCCGCCGGCGGGAGCCTGGTCCTCCGGGATCTGGAGAGCGGCGATACCGTGCTGGTTTTCGGCAGCTACGACGGTCTGACCTTCAAGGCCACGCTGCTGATCCGGACCTGATACCGGAAGCCATGGGGCCGGGGGGGGCGGGGGGGGGGCGGCCGTTGTGTTTGATTGGGGGGGAATAAATTGGGGGCCCCCCCCGCCCCCCCCCCCCCCCCCCGTCAATTTATATTATACAGTCTAAAAAAACA
>NZ_JBQHUB010000049.1:0-13356 GCF_052065415.1 Pseudoflavonifractor sp. HCP28S3_F10
ACCGCCGCCCAGACAGCGGTTGACGCTGAAAAGTGGATAGGTCTGATGAAACAGTATGTCAATCCCACAGAATTGACGGCTGAACTTCTGAATACGCTGATTGAAAAAATCCTTGTCCATGAAGCGGTCAAAAGTGAGGACGGAAGCCGGGAACAGGAAGTGGAAATCTTCTACCGCTTTATCGGCAAAATCGAATGACACATCTTGAGATACCCAACAATATCTTTAACTAAGGGAAACGGGCCAGGGATGTCCCGATGTATCTTTACTCAGCGCCCTCTCCGCCCGGCTGGGGGTGGATCTGGAGCGGATGCTCTCCGGGGACCTGGAACCCAACCGGGAGAAGGGAGACAGTATGAAACGAGTACGATTTTTTATGTGCCCCACCTGCGGAAATGTGATCACCGCGGCGGGGGAGGCGTCGGTATCCTGCTGCGGACGGCGGCTGCTTCCCATGGAGCCCCAAAAGGCCGACGAGAGCCACCGGATCAGCGCCGAGGCGGTGGAGGACGAGTGGTTCCTGACCGCGGAGCACCCTATGGAGAAGGGACATCACATTGCCTTTGTGGCCTGGGTCACGGCGGAGCGGATGACCCTGATCCGGACCTATCCCGAGTGGGAACTGCAGGTGCGTATCCCCAAGCGGGGACATGGAAAGCTGGTCTGGGGCTGCACGAAGCACGGTGCATTTTATCAGCTGCTGTAGGCAGGAAAAAGCTGGACCAAAATGGACAAAAAAGGGAAATATTCACAAATGTTTTGACTAATCTCTCACGATAGGCTATAGTGTAGCAGAGGAGAAATCTGCATTTGAGAGGAGAAGCTATGGCCAAGAGAGACAGACGTAAGGTCCCTGCGGGTCAGGGGCACCAGAACGGGGGCTTCCGCTCCAATCTGGGATTTGTACTGGCCTGCGTGGGTTCCGCGGTGGGCATGGGAAATATCTGGATGTTTCCTTACCGGGTGGGACAGTACGGAGGCGGTGCGTTTCTGATCCCCTATATCCTGTTTGTAGCCCTGTTCGGGCTGGTGGGCCTGTCGGCGGAGTTTGCCATCGGCCGGCGGGCCGGGACGGGTACCCTGGGCTCCTATGAGTACTGCTGGGCCCGGCGGGGAAAGGGAAAGCTGGGGTACCTCCTGGGATGGATCCCGCTGATGGGTTCCCTGGGGATCGCCATCGGGTACGCCATCATCGTGGGATGGGTCACCCGCTCCCTGGCAGGTTCTCTGACCGGGGCCATCCTGACCGAGGACGCGGCGGGCTTTTTTGCCCAGGCCACCGGCGAGTTCGGCAGCCTGCCCTGGCATGTGATCGTGATCGCGGCGGCAGGGGCCATCCTGATGTTCGGAATGACGGGCGGTATCGAAAAGATCAATAAAGTGCTGATGCCCGCCTTTTTTATCCTGTTTGCCATTTTGGCGGTGCGGGTGGCCCTGCTGCCGGGGGCGGCGGAAGGCTATAAATTTCTGCTGGTCCCGGACTGGAGCGACCTGCTGAAGATCGATACCTGGGTCATGGCCATGGGACAGGCTTTCTTCTCCCTGTCCATCACGGGTTCGGGCATGATCGTGTACGGAACCTACCTCTCCAAGGACGCTGATATCCCCCGGGCGTCGGTACGCACAGCGGTCTTTGATACCCTGGCTGCCATGATGGCGGCGCTGGCCATCATGCCCGCCGTCTTTGCTTTCGGGATCGAGCCCAATGCCGGGCCTCCGCTGATGTTCATCACGCTGCCCAATATTTTCCGGCAGATGCCCATGGGACAGTTCTTCGCGGTGCTCTTTTTCCTGTCGGTGGTATTCGCGGGGATTACCAGCCTGATCAATATGTTCGAGGCGGTCAGCGAATCCTGGCAGAACCGGTTCCATCTGTCCAGAAAAGCGGCCGTGACCCTGTGTGTGGGTCTGGCGCTGGCCGTGGGCGTCTTTTTGGAGGCCGAGCCCAAGGTGGGGAGCTGGATGGACTTTATCACCATCATCGTGGTCCCGCTGGGAGCGGTGCTGGGCGCCATATCGGTCTACTATGTCCTGGGCTTTGACGAGATCAAGGAGGAGCTGGAGACCGGCCGGGACAAGTCCCTGCCCCGCGCCTTCCGGTTCCTGGCGAAATATGTGTATGTCCCCCTGTCGGTGATCGTATTTATTCTGGGCCTTGTGTACGGGGGGATCGGATAAAAGCGGGGAACGCCCCTGGATAGTGAGTAAGCCGCCGCAGACAGTGTCTGCGGCGGCTTTTTCCGTGTCCGGCTTCAGGGCGTGAGACCGTAGAAGGACCAGTCGGGGGCAGGGGACTGCCAGATCAGCGTATCTTCCGCATCGTAGCCCGAGAGGAGGACCAGATCGGGCTGCCGGGAGCGCCAGTTCCCTGTCATAGGCACATCGTCCAGCGGGCCGGCGGGGAACTGGAGCAGAAAGCAGCCATTTTCCGGTTGGCTGCACTCTGTGCCGAGGATCTGCCAGGCGTGGGAGCCGTCTCCCCGGTCCAAAAGGGCGGGAGCCCGGGCGGCGACGCGGACGATGCGGGGATCATGGGAGACCACCGCCAGGATATGACCGAAGTCCTCGTCCAGCAGGAGAGGGACCAGGGGAAGGTCAGGGTCCTCGGAAACAAAGCCCATGGCACCGCCGTCCGACTGCCAGAGGGGACCGGAGCGGCCCACTCCTCCCCAGGCGAGCAGCCCGTCCGAGCGGGCCACATAGTAGCGGGACCAGAAGGCCCCCTCCGGCTGGGCAGTGAAGAGGATCTCTCCGGGGCCATAGAGGTACCGCCGCTCCAGGGCGCGGTAGGCCTGCAGGCCGGTAAAGCAGGGAAAATCCAGCAGAGTATAGGCCAGAAGCAGTGCCAGCAGGGCCAGCGGGAGGTCCCGGCGGAGGGTCTGCCGCCAGCTGAGAGGCGGATGGAGCTGCTTTTTCACGGGGCGCCCCCTCCTTTCAGGTCCAGGAGGAAGGATACCCGGTAGCCGCCCCGGTCATAGAACAGGGTGAGAGTGGAGGCCTCCGCCGGGATGGAGCGGACCTCCACCAGGCAGACAGTGGAGAAAAGGGTGGAGGGGGCGGAGGAAACGTCCATCTCCCAGAACGCCGGGTAGTCGGGATACCAGCCCCCGTAGCGGTTTCCCAGGTCGTCCTCCCCCGCCAGAGAACGGAGGAACGCCGGGGGGCGCAGCCAGGGGGAGTGCCGCACGCGGAGGAGCAGGGACAGGGTACGATCCTCCCCGCCGGAGAGGACGGCCCGCTCCGCCGTAAGGGTATAGCCCCCGGCAGAGAGGACCGGGCCGGGAGACCAGTCGGCCAGGGCGGAGAGGGCCTCTGTCCCGATCTGATCCTCCAGGCGCTGGATGGCTGCGGCGCGCTGGCGGTGCTCCTCCAGAGCGGCGCTGCCCCGGCCGGCGGCCAGAAGGAGCAGAAGGACCACAATGAGCAGCAGTGCCCGGTGGAGCCAGAGCCGCAGACAGCCCCAGAAGGGGGAATAGAGGGCGTCCATGGCCCGGCCCAGCTCTCCGGCATCCCCCATGGCCAGGACGGCCTGCTCCGCCGCCTCCTCCGGAGAGAGGCCCCGTTCCATCAGGGCGGCGGCGTGGTCCTCCATATGGGCGGCGAGCTCGGCGGAGATGGCGGCGCGGGCGGGCTTGAAGCGCACATGGGCGCACACCCGGCTGCAGAATTCCTCGTAAGCAGGAATGGGCATGGCGGCCACCCTATGCCGGGGACAGGGCGCCGCCGCCCTCCGCCACAATGGCGTTGACCATTTTGCTGAAGCTCTGCCACTCCGCTTTTTTGCTGTCCAGAAGGCGCAGGCCTGTCCGGGTGATGTGGTAGTATTTGCGGGTGCGGCCGGAGGGGGCCTCCTTCTCATAGGAGCTGACAGCCCCTTCCCGTTCCAGACCGTGGAGGATGGGGTAGAGGGTGCCTTCTTTCAGGGTGAAGGTGTGGTCGCTCTTTTCCTCCAGGGCGGCGATCATCTCGTATCCGTACTTGTCGCCGGAGGAGAGCAGGGAGAGGACCAGCAGGGTGGTGCTGCCAGAGAGCAGGTTTTTGTCGGCTTTCATGGATGGGCTCCTTTCTGAGATAAATACCTCGGCAATCTAGGTATAGTATACCTGGATTGCCGAGGTATGTCAAGGGAAGAAAGGCTCTGCTTTATATAAAAACCAAATGGGCGGAGCGGAACATATAGATAAGAGAAATTTGTAAAATTGCATAAAAATGATACAATAAAACAAGAAAGTTTCTCAAAAAAATACTGTCCAAACGCAGAAAAATACGGAAAAAGGAAGGTGCCTGAAATGGCTGATTACCGCGAGATGTGGAAGAGTCTGGACATGGATCTGGAGGTGCATGACCAGCTGTGCGAGGTGCTGCCCGGCATGTTCAGCGAGGTGTATCTCTCCCAGGAGAACCGGCCCGAGGCCATGGATTATTACAATTTCGTGATCGCGGAGATCCACGGCGTCCGCCCGGCGGAGCTCATCGAGCACCAGAAGAAGGGCGGGAAGGTCTTTGGCACCTTCTGCGTCTATGTGCCTGACGAGATCGTCTTTGCCGCCGATGCCATCGCCACCGGACTGTGCGGCGGCTCCCAGTTCTGGGTGCCCGGCGGCGAGAAGGTGCTGCCCGTCAACACCTGCCCCCTTATCAAGGCCAGCGTGGGCGCCCGGCTGGACCGGACCTGCCCCTTCTTCCGCATCGCCGATATGTACGTGGGCGAGACCACCTGCGACGGCAAGAAGAAGGCCTGGGAGATCCTGGGCGAGGATGTGCCTACTTACGTCATGCAGCTGCCCCAGATGAAGCGGGCCAGGGACATTGCCGCCTGGGCCGACGAGATCCGGGCGTTCAAGGACAAGGTGGAGGAGGTCACGGGCAATACCATCACCGCTGAAAAGCTCTCCGCCGCCATCAAGCTCATCAACGACAAGCGCCGCGCTCTGGCCAGGCTGTACGAGCTGCGGAAGAACGAGAAGCTGCCCATCAGCGGCAAGGACGCGCTGGTCATCTCCCAGATCGCCTTCTACGACGACCCCACCCGCTTTACCCAGATGACCAACAAGCTCTGCGACGAGCTGGACCAGCGGGTAAAGGACGGCGTGTCGGTGTTCCCGGCGGGCACCAAGCGCATCCTGCTCACCGGCACCCCCCTGGCCGTGCCCAACTGGAAGCTCCACCACATCATCGAGACCAGCGGCGGCGCTGTGGTGGCTGAGGAGATGTGTACCGGCACCCGCTATTTCGAGCGCCTGACCGACGAGAGCCAGACCACCCTGGACGGCCAGATCGACGCCCTGGCCCAGCGCTACATGGGTATCAACTGCGCCTGCTTCACCCCCAACACCGCCCGCATCGACGACATCCTGCGCCTGGTGGACGAGTATCACGCCGACGGCGTCATCGACGTGAATTTGAAGTTCTGTTCCCTGTACGACACCGAGGGCTACAGCGTGGAGCGGGCCCTGAAGGAGAAGGGCATCCCCGTTCTGGGGCTGGAGACCGACTATACCGACACCGACGCCGGCCAGCTGCGCACCCGCATCGGCGCTTTCCTGGAGATCCTGGGCGAGTAAGATGGAACAGCAGGAGCGCAGGATGCTCGGCTACGTGCTCTTTCCCAACCACACCGAGGCCATGCGGCTCTACGAGCGGCTCAAGCGGGAGAAGGTGCGCTGTACCATGGCCCCCACTCCCCGGGAGTGCAGCGTGTGCTGCGGCGTGTCAGTCCGGCTGGAGCAGGTGGAGGACATCCCCCGGGTGGAGGAGTATGCCCGGCAGGAGGGTGTGACAGTGGACCGGATCGAACAGCTCCCCGTGCCGGGGAAGAGCATCTGGTAAATTTGCCTGAAACGGCAGCGGCCGCCCCGTCCATATGGACGGGGCGGCCTTTTATGGTAAAATAGCTTCACTTAGCGAGCCGTCGCACCAGCGATGGAGAGATTAGTGAAGCTTGTGCCCGTGGCAGAATGGAGAAAAAACAGCGGAGGGGAAATGGAATGCCGCCCCTTCTCCGTCTAATGGGCAGAAAGGGGGGAGGACGCCTTGAAGGAACAGGAATTCGTGGAGCGGCTGGAGGTGCTGAAGGGCCGCCTCTACCGCACGGCCCTGCTCTATCTGGGCGGGGAGGCGGCCGCCCTGGACGCGGTGGACGAGGCGGTGTACCGGGGGCTGGTCTCCTGCGGCCGGCTGCGGCAGGAGGAGTTTTTCACCACATGGATCACCCGCATCCTTATCAACGTGTGCAACGACGAGCTGCGCCGGCGCAGGCGGGAGATCGCGGTGGAGGAGCTGCCTGAGACGGCGGCGGAGGCCTTTGACGCCCTGCCCCTGCGGGACGCGGTGGCCCGCCTGCCCCGGGAGCTGCGGGCGGTGGTGGTACTGCGGTACTTCTCGGGCTATACCCTGGAGGAGACCGCCCGGGCGCTGAAGACCCGGGTGGGCACGGTGTCCACCCGGCAGAGGAAAGCGCTGGCCCTGCTTCGGCTGGAGCTGGCCGACGGAGAGGAGGTTTGACCATGGATCGCAAACAGGAATATGAAGCGCTGCTGCAGGCGCTGGAGGAGACCCCTCCCGCCCTGGAGTATACCGTGCAGCGGGCCCGGACACGGAAAAAGCGCCGCCGGGCCGGGCGCATCCTGGGTATCCCGGCGGCCAGCCTGGCAGGCGTGTTCACGGCCTTCGTGGTGCTGGTGAACACCTCCATGCCCTTTGCCATGGCCTGCGGGAATATCCCGGGCCTCAGGGAGCTGACCGCCGCTGTGGCCCTCTCCCCCAGCCTGAAGGAGGCGGTGGAGCACGACTACGCCCAGTATATCGGCCAGTCCCAGACCGACAACGGCATCACCCTGGAGCTGTCCTATCTGATCCTGGACCCGGCCCAGATGAACTTCTTCCTGAAGGTCACGGGGCCGGAGGAATACGATATGTACGAGATCCGGGCGAAGTTTGAGGACGCGGATGGGGACGAGCTCACGGGCTGCGGCAGCATCATGAACAGCTTCGGACCGGGCGAGCTGACCAACGCCGTGTCCCTTCACATCAGCGACGACAGCTTCCGCTTCCCCGAGCGGATGCGCATGACCTGCCAGGTGGCCGGATGGGACAATACCCCCGAGCCGGGCCGGGCCCCCGAGGTGGAGCCGGGCGGGGAGGAATACGACCCCCGGGACGAGTGGAAGCCCCAGGCCACATTTACCTTCGAGCTCTCTCTGGACACCAGCCGTCTCAATGACTGCGTGAGCATCCCGGCAGGGGACTGGGTGGAGGTGGACGGGCAGAAGCTCCGCTTCTCTCTGGACAGTTATATTACCCAGGGCCGCCTGACGGTGGAGGAGCACCCGGACAACACCGCCTCCCTGAAGGGACTGGATTTCTATCTGGAGGACGAGAAGGGCCGGCGGTATGAGAATACCCCCTCCAACGGCCTGAGCGCCCTCGGAGCCTCCTATGTGTGCGACACCACCTATTATGACCGGCCGGAGCACGTCACCGCCTGCCTGCGCAGCGTCACATGGCTGGAGGAAGGCCGGGAGTTTGTGACGGTGGACCTGGAGCGGGGCGTCGCCCTGGAAGAGCTGCCCCGGGGGGTGCAGCTCTTCACCCACCGGGATGGGGAGGATATGGAGATCGCTCTGGCCGCCCCCTACCGGCCGGGCAAACCGAACTGCTGCTATCAGGTGGCCTCGTGGGACTACCGGGATCCGGAGGGCGGTGAGCACCGGCTCAGCAGCTCGGGCACCCTGACCGGCGGCTATCTGCCCTGGGATGCGCCGGAGGAGGAGCGGCGGCGGGTGGAGGGATTCACCGAGTGCCTGACCCTGCCGGACTACCCCTGGGATACGGTGGAGCTGGGGATGAGCTTTTCCCGCCACACGACCTTTGAAGCGCCTGTGCGCATCCACCTGACTTGAACGGTATTAAAAATAAGAAATGGCCGCCCTGACCGGCGGCCATTTCTGCGTGAAAGAGGGAAAATACAGCGGGAGAAACAGGCTCAGGCCTGCAGGTCTCCCTCCAGCACCATCTGCTTATATTCCAGGAAACGGAAGCCCAGCCGCTCATAGAGCCGGATGGCGTCCCGGTTGCTGTCGGTGACCTCCAGCCGGACCCGGAGGTGATTGGGGTAATTCTCCTTGATCCAGCGAAAGACCTGGGTGCCGTAGCCCTTGCCCCGGCACTGGGGGGTGAAGTACATCTCCTCAAAAAAGACGCAGCGTCCCCCCACCTCGCCGGAGTAACACTCGGTCACATAGGCGTAGCCCACGGCCTGGCCGTCCTCGGCCAGGACCAGGCCCCGCAGCAGGGGCTCGTCCGGGTCCACGGCGGCGCGGAAGGTCCGCTCCAGCACGGCGGGGTCCACCTCGTGCTCCACGGCGGGACTGTGGTAAAAGGTC
Source organism: Pseudoflavonifractor sp. HCP28S3_F10 (assembly GCF_052065415.1). NCBI lineage: Bacteria > Bacillati > Bacillota > Clostridia > Eubacteriales > Oscillospiraceae > Pseudoflavonifractor > Pseudoflavonifractor sp. HCP28S3_F10. The sequence goes on from NZ_JBQHUB010000049.1 coordinate 8,385, forward strand.
TCCACCATGGGCATGACGGCGTCACGGTCGGCGGCGGTCATGGGTCTGATCTCAAACATGTCTGGTTCCTCCTGTTTTTCGTGGTGTGCCCTGATCTGATGAGGGCGTGGTCAGTTGAAGATGTCGGCCTGCTCCCGGAAGAGGCGGGCCACCTGCTCCCGCAGGGGAGCGTGCTCCGGCCGCTCCAGCCCCGGGTCCCAGGACAGCAGAGCCTGGGCGGCCTCCTGTGCCTCCTTCAGCACCCGGGTGTCCCCGGCCAGGTCGGCGATGCGGAGCTGGGGCAGGCCATGCTGGCGGCGGCCGAAGAAATCGCCGGGGCCCCGGAGTTTCAGGTCCTCCTCGGCGATGCGGAAGCCGTCGGTGGTGTCGGTGAGCACCTTCAGCCGGGCGCGGGTCTCGGGATTCCGGTTGGCGGTGACCAGCACGCAGTAGGACTGGTGCTTTCCCCGTCCCACCCGGCCCCGGAGCTGGTGGAGCTGGGAGAGGCCGAAGCGGTCGGCGTTCTCCACGATGATGAGGGAGGCGTTGGGTACGTCCACCCCTACCTCGATGACGGTGGTGGACACCAGAACCTGGGTCTCTCCGGCGGCGAAGGCGGCCATGGCGGCCTCCTTGTCCCGGGGCTTGAGCTTTCCGTGGACGAAGCCCACCCGCAGGTCGGGGAAGATATGCTCCCGCAGCTCCCGGGCGTAGGCGGTGACTGCCTTCAGATCGGCAAAGCCGGGGGCTTCTCCGGGGGCCTCCTCCGCCGGGGCATCCTCCACCGCGGGACAGACGATGTAGACCTGGCGGCCCAGCTCCACCTGTTTTCGGACGAAGCCGTACATCCGCTGCCGCTTGTCCTCTCCCACCAGAAAGGTCTCCACCGGTGTGCGGCCGGGGGGAAGCTGGTCGATGACGCTCACGTCCAGGTCGCCGTAGATGATGAGGGCCAGGGTCCGGGGGATGGGGGTGGCCGACATGACCAGTACGTGGGGGGAGAGCCGGGCACCCCCGTCCCCGGCCCCTCCCTTGGCGGCCAGGGCCGCCCGCTGGGCCACGCCGAAACGGTGCTGCTCATCGGTGACCACCAGGCCCAGCCGGGCGAAGTCCACCCCCTCGGAGAGAAGGGCGTGGGTGCCGATGAGAAGGTCGATCTCCCCGGCGGCCAGGGCGGCGCGGAGACGCCGCTTTTCTCCCGGGCGCATGGACCCGGTGAGGAGCCCCGGCCGCATCCCGGCGGGGGCAAGAAGGGACGAGAGGGTGCGGAAGTGTTGCTCGGCCAAAATCTCGGTGGGGGCCATCAGAGCGGACTGCCATCCGGATTTCCAGGCCAGGAAGCAGCAGGCCGCCGCCACCATGGTCTTGCCCGAGCCCACGTCCCCCTGGACCAGCCGGTTCATGGGCCGGCCGGAGGCGCAGTCAGCCGCGGCCTCGGCGATGGCCTTTTTCTGTGCGCCGGTGAGCCGGAAGGGGGGCAGGGCGTAAAAGGGCTCCAGGTCCTGAACGCGGAACACCGGGCCCTCTCCCAGGTCCCGCCGGGCGCGGAGGAGGGAGAGCCCGCAGGAGAGATAGAAGAGTTCCTCAAAGATAAGCCGCCGCCGGGCCAGGTCCAACGCATTCTCGTCGGCGGGAAAGTGGATGTTCCGGTAGGAAAACTCGGCCGCCGCCAGGGCGTGCTCCTGCCGCACCGGGGCGGGCAGGATCTCGGGCATGGCCCCGGCACATTCCTCCACGCAGCGGAGGGTCAGCCCGGCCAGACGGTTGTTGGAGATGCCCGCCGTCAGGGGATAGACCGGCATGATGCGCCCGGTGAACCGGGCTCGGTCCTCCGGCTCAAAGACCGGGTTGTTCATCTGCCGACGCTGGCCGAAGCCGGTGACGGTGCCGTAGAAGATATAGGCCTCGCCGGGAATCAGGGCGTTTTTCACATAGCTCTGGTTGAAGAAGGTCACGTCCATGGCCCCCGAGGCGTCCACCGCCCGGACCTTGGTCAATTCCAGGCCCTTGCGGATGTAGGACACCCGTGGCGTGTCTGCCACCATGGCGGCCACGCACACCGGCTGTCCCTCAGGTGCCTGGCGGATGGCGGTACGCGTCCGCCGGTCCTCGTAGTCCCGGGGGAAGTAGCGCAGCAGGTCCTCCACCGTGGCAAGGCCCAGCTTGCCCAGGCCCCTGGCCCGGGCCTCACCGATGCCGGGCAGGGCCTGTACCCCGTCCCGCAGCGTCAATCCCATGGCGTTCCCTCCTTTCCTGCGGCGTTTTGATACAGTTTAGCACAGATCGGATGGCCGGGCAACTCCCGGCCGGCGCCTGACAGCTGTCAAGCTGCCGGTAACAGAATACGGAGCACCAACAAAAAGCGCACGGACTGGTTCCGTGCGCTTTTTATGCTCGTTATGTTCAAAAATGGGGATCAAAACGGATGAGGTCACTTGGTCACGGTGACCTTGTTGAGGCCCGCAGGAGAGTCGGGATTCAGGCCTTTGGAGAGGGAGAGGGCGCAGCAGAAGGACTGGATCACGGGGACGGCGGCAAGGGCGCCCCACAGTCCCTCGCAGCGGTCGGGCAGCAGGATATGGCTGGGCTGGCGCGCAGCCAGCTCCTGCCGGTTGGTCACCAGCAGGATGGGAGCGCCGACAGCCTCCATCCGGTCGATGAGCTGAACCATGTCGTCGTTGGTGCTGCGGTCAAACGCGAGGAGCAGGGCGGGTACCGAGGGATCGACCATGGCGATGGGGCCATGGAGGAAATTGCTGCCGGGGAAGGCATGTGCGCGTACCGCGCAGGTCTCCTGGCATTTCAGAGCCCACTCCTGGGCGATGGGGTAGGAATTGCCTCTGGCGAGGACGACGCAGTCGGTCATAGAGGAGAAGCGCTCCGCCAGAGCGGCCGCGGCGCCGGTAAGGTTGAGGCCGTCGGAGAAAATATCCTCCGCATGGGCGAGCAGAGAAAAGAGACTGTCATTTTGGGAGAGATGGGCGGCGACGGCCAGGACCAGGCTCAGCTGGGAAGCGAAGCTCTTGGTGGCGGAAACGCTCTTTTCCTCACCGGAGCAGCAGTCCAGACAGATCTGGGAGAGAGAGGCCAGGCGGGAGGAAGCAGAATTGGTGATGGCAGCGGCGATGCCGCCGCAGTCCCGGCCCCGGGCCGCGATCCCGCAGACGTCCAGACCCTCGCCGGATTGAGAAATGCCGATAACCAGGGAGTGAGAGAGATCCAGTTTGCCGGCGTACTTGGTGACTACGGACGGCTCCGCGATGGCGGTGGGAAGGCCGACGAATTCCTCAAACAGGTACTTTGCGAACGCGGCCGCGTGCAGGCTGGTCCCGCGGGCGGCCAGGACGATGCTGGAGGGCTGCGCTTTTTGTACAAGTGAGGACAGGGCGAGCAGCGCCTCCCGGTTCTCTTCCAGGCAGCGCACGGCCGCGTGGGCACATTCCCGAAGGTCCTGAAACATATAGGTCTCTTCCATAATCATATATGATTCCCCTTTTCGTATCATGATATACGTGCCGGATGGAAGCCAGTTTACCCGTTCGAGAAAGGCTATTCAATTCTAAAAAATATGCCGCAACGTTTTTTGCCAATGGAAGATAGTCATATGTTATCCGCGTTTTAAAAGTTTATAGCAAAATATAACATTTTGACCAATCAAATGGAACGCTAATAATATGTGATTAGTTGCCACAATTCACGCAAGAACGTGTAGAATTTGCAAATTAATGCGTGAATTAGTGGTGAAAGATGAAGAAGAGGGACAGTAATGGGACAGAGGGAAAGCGGATGGATCTATGGATGAGGGGCCGGAACACCGTCGGGCAAAAGGCAATAAAAACGACGTGCGGACTTGTTCCGCACGTCTTGTTTTATTATAATAAGACCAGCTCATACGGCCCTGATCAGATGCCGGAGCAAGGGAGGTCATTTTTTGGAAACCATTCTGAACTTTCTGCCCCTGACGGAAGAGGAGCAGGACCTTTTCCGCCTGGCGGCGCCGGAAGCAGAGCATCGCTTCCGCCCGGTGGACAACATGCTCAACGCCGGAGAGCCGCTGCCCGGCGATCTGGAGGAGGCCACCATTGTCCTGGGCAATATGTCCCCGGCCGATGTGGCGGCAGTGCCGGGCCTGAAGTGGCTCCAGACCTGGAGCGCAGGCGTGGATCCATATCTGGCCCCCGGCGTGCTCTCCGGAGGGACGGTGCTCACCTCGGCGGTGGGAGCTTACGGACAGGGCGTGTCCGAGCACATGTTCGCGGTGCTGCTCTCCCTGTGCAAGCGGTTGCCGCAGTACCGGGACCTGCAGAATCAAAGCCGCTGGGAGCCCTTGGGCCGTATCCTGACGTTGGCGGACAGCACAGTGCTGGTGGTGGGCACCGGCGACTTGGGCTCCTCCTTCGCCAAACTGGTGAAGGCCATGGGAGCCCATACGGTGGGCCTGCGGCGGGATCCCTCCAAACCGGCGGAGGGGATCGACGAGATGCACGCCTTTGACCGGCTGGAGGAGTGGCTGCCCCGGGCCGACGTGGTGGCCCTGATGGTGCCCCACAGCCCGGAGACCGACAACCTGATGGACGGGCGCCGGATCGCTTTGATGAAACCGGAGGCCATCCTCCTCAACGGCGGCAGGGGGAGCGCGGTGGACTGCGACGCCCTGGCTGCGGCCCTGGCGTCCGGCCATCTGTGGGGAGCCGGACTGGACGTGACCCGTCCGGAGCCGCTGCCGGAGGACCATCCCCTGTGGCAGCTCCCCAACTGTGTCATCACGCCCCATGTGGCGGGCGGGGAATACCTGGCCGTCACCCGCAGCCGGGTAGTGGATATCGTGCTGGACAACCTGCGGCGGTATACCGCGGGAGAGCCCCTGCGCAACCGGATGCGGTAAAAAATCGATCTGAAAACAGCAGGACCGGGGGGGGGGGGGGGCCCGCCCCGGGGCGCCATTATTAAATTATGTCTTTTGTGATGAACAGCCCCCCGCCGCCCGCCCCGC
>NZ_JBQHUB010000050.1:0-8623 GCF_052065415.1 Pseudoflavonifractor sp. HCP28S3_F10
TATAAAGGCTCTGATTTAGCCGGACTCCTTCACCGTGACGGTGGACTTGTTTATCCGTGAAGATGGACCGGAAACTCCGTGCAAGTGGACTTTATAACCCGAAATTTACAGGTACATTTCATCAAGTGTTTTTCCGTCTTTGTTCTTCCATTCGATCCATCCGTTGGTGCTTCCACCAAGCACAAACATTGCTGCCGAACTGGGAGAAGTAAACGGGACAGAAACATTCAGGATATGTTTGTCACCGCTGCAAACTATGTTCCCGTTTTGAATGGCGGTTTGCCGAAGCTTCTCAATATTATCTGAATGGCACTTGCGGCTCATATCAATTTCAGAACCTTCAAGAACTTCAAATTTTTCTCCATCATACACACCAAGTGCCTGGACACCATTGCGGGTAGTATGCAATGTGTTGGCTTCATTCAGAGTTGTTTTGGAGTTTTCCATTTTGTAACCCTGGGTTGCCATGATGAATTTGATTTCTTCATACACTTCCTCAATCAAAGGAAGATCATATTCATCAATCTCGTATTTGGGATTCACCGTGTTTTCAACCTTGTAGCGCTTCGCTTCAATTGCCTTACCGATGGCAAAAGCCTCAAGACCGCTGATCATGTCCAGAGAAAAGGTCTTGTTGTCAGCAAGGAACATGATTGCTTTGTTCCAGAAATCTTTTGAACGATTGTGGTCGTCCAATCTGCTGACTCCGTTTCGGGTCTGCCCAACATAGATCTGTGCAATCTTGTTGTCATCCGTTTCGCTGATCAGATAATAAATGCCAGGCCGATTGATACCGGTCAGCTTCTTGGCTTCTGAAAGCAACGGACGTGGAATGACATAGGTAGTCATTGTTGACAGGTGGCGGCGGATAGAGCGAATCCCATCCGGCTGACCATTGTGATATATAATCTCAAGCTTTTTACTGATGGCCATAGTATACTCCCCTTTACGCTTTCTTCTCCAATGCCAGCCCGATCAGCCGGTCTGCCTGATCTGCCATGAACAGCGGAATATTCAGCACATCATCATCCAACTTCAGATTGTCCAGGGAGAAGCGCACGCGGAGCTTTACCTGCCCCGGGAACAGCTCCTTGAATTTTCGCAGACTCCGGCTGGTGGTATTGGCTTCTGCCTTGACCTCCACCGGGAAAATATCATTCTCGCGCTGAATCAGAAAATCGACCTCATAGGGAGGATTGTTCTGGCTCCAATAACGGGGCATCACCTCAAATTGTGTGATGAGTGTTTGCAGCACATAGTTTTCTGTCAACGCTCCTTTGAACTCGGTAAACAGACGATTGCCCTCACCAAAAGCAGTCGGTGCAAGCTGCGCCAGACGGCGGAGCAATCCCACATCCACCAGATAGATTTTGAACGCCGACAGATCGTCATAGGCCGACATCGGAAGTCCCGGCGCGGTGCTGCGGTATACCTTGTGGACAAGCCGGGCATCCACCAGCCATTGCAGCGCATCCTCATACTCGCGCGCCCGCGCGCCCTCTTTGACGACCTTATAGATAAACTTTTTATTTTCCCGGGCAAGCTGCGACGGAACAGACTTCCAGATCATTGAGATTTTCGGGAATTCGCTGACATTCGGATGTTTGGCAAAGTCGCGCTCATATGCCCCGATAATTCCGGACAGAGCCTCCTGCATGGCCTCCACGTCGCGCGCCTGCGTCCACATGAGCACAGATTCCGGCATTCCACCCGTGACATAGTACATTTTGAGCTTCTCATACAGCGGATTGAAAAAAGCATCCGGAAGCGGTTCAAGCGTATCCACAGCATCCAGATAGTTTGCAAGATTCTCGTCACCGTTGGCCAGCAAAAATTCCGTAAATGTCATTGGATCGATCTGCATGAAGTTGACCTTGCCCACCGGGAAAGAGGACGGCTTTGCCAGTGCTATGCCCAGCAGCGAACCGGCACAGGCAATGTGATACTGCGGCGCATTCTCGCAGAAATATTTCATGGAGTTGATGACCTTCGGGCAGTCCTGTACTTCGTCAAAAATGATGAGTGTCTTTTCCGGTGTGATCTTCTGTCCGCTGGCCAGCATCAGGTTTTGCAGAAGCCGGTCAACGTCCTTGGTCGTTTCAAAGAACTGCTTATACTCCTCGTGTTCATCAAAGTTAAAGTAGGCTGTATTATCATAATAACGTCTGCCGAATTCCTTGAGAATCCACGTTTTGCCCACCTGCCGCACTCCTTTGAGGATCAGCGGCTTGCGGTAAGGCGAGTTTTTCCATTCCAGCAGCCGTTTCAGGATCAGTCGCTCCATAGAATCCCTCCGTCACACTTTTCTTGGAGATTTCGCGTTTGATTTCACACTATTATTATACGCTCCTCGGACCAAAATAGCAATGGTATCACAAAAATTTTTGTTTTTATGATAACGGAATCACATTTTTATTGATTCTATTCCGTTCTTTCACTCTATCGGGGTGAATTTTCACTGCACAAGGTGAATTTTCACGTTTGCCAAGCAGCGATCTCACATTATTATAGCTTTTTTGATCTTTTATATCACACTTTTATGTTTCCGCCCTTCCGACTTGCATTTTCGCAAGAATTCGGGAGGGCTTTTTTGTTTTATTGCACATTCGCCTGATTTTTAAGGTCTAAGACTTTTTCTCCGTATATTCAGACGACAAAGAGATTTGTCAGACAAAGAACTTGTCCAGAAAAATCGAAAGGAGAAATGCCTATGACAATTTTTGAAGCCATCAAATCCACGGTCACGCCGAGGATGGCGGCGGAACACTTCGGGCTGAGCGTCAGCCGAAACGGAATGGCCTGCTGTCCATTCCACAATGACCGACACCCCAGCATGAAGCTAAATGAGGATTACTTCTATTGCTTCGGCTGTGGTGCCAAGGGAGATGTGATTGAATTCACATCCAAGCTGTTCGGTATCACAGCCATGGAGGCAGCGCAGAAACTGAGGGCAGACTTCGGTGTTCAAGAGGACAAGCCGTCCATCCTCACCAAGCTGAACTTGTACAGGACGCAGGCAGACAACGAGCGTCTTTGTTTCCGCGTTCTACGGGAGTATCTGCAAATCCTGCAGGATTGGAAGGTGCGCTTTTCGCCTCAGACACCGGAGGATGATCCGGATGACCGCTTTGTGGAAGCCTGCCATATGCTCGAATGTACGCAGTATATGTTGGATTTACTGACGATAGGTTCGCCGGAAGAACGAACAGAGTTGGTAAACGACATGATGAAAGACAACAAAATCACGCTCCTGCAGGAGCGGCTGCGGGAGATCAAGGAGGAAGCCAATGGACAAGCTTGAATACAACGCCGAAAGACCGTCCTGGTACGACGGCAAATTTCTGAATGAGGTTGGATTCTGTGAGGACTTTCTGCAGAAGCACCCGATGGTGCGTGTGGGTGGCAGCTTCTTCACCAGGGAGGGACGCATCAACGATGAAGAAAGCGTCCGTAAAGATATCTACGAGATGCTCCGCCCTTATCTCAGCTGCGGCCTTGCCAAGCGTGCGTCTGCGCTTCTGGAAATGCTGAAGCTGGAGGCCTATGCACCGAACCTGCCGGTACACGAAGACAGGCTCCATGTGGCCAACGGCACGCTGTTTCTCAGCGGTGAATTCACCGAGCAAAAAGACTTCTGCCGCAACCGCCTGCCGGTCAAATATGATCCCAATGCTCCGCAGCCTGTGACATGGCTGCATTTTTTGTCGGAGCTTCTGGAGGATGAGGACATTCTGACCCTGCAGGAGTATCTCGGCTACTGCCTCATCCCCACCAACCGCGGGCAGACCATGATGCTGCTCAAAGGCAACGGCGGCGAGGGCAAGAGCCGCATCGGAGTGGTAATGCAGAAGATGCTGGGCGACAATCTGAAAAACGGCAGCATCGCCAAGGTGGAGCGCAGTCCCTTTGCCCGGGCCGATCTGGAACACCAGCTTCTGATGGTAGACGATGACATGAAGATGGAGGCGCTGAAATCCACCCACTACCTCAAATCGCTGATTACCGCCGAAATGCCAATGGACTTGGAGCGAAAGGGCGAACAGAGCTATCAGGGTGAAATGTATGTGCGCTTTCTGGCATTCAGCAACGGCGATCTGGAATCCCTCTATGACCACTCCGACGGCTTCTATCGGCGGCAGCTGATTCTGTCGGTGAAAAAGAAGCCTGCTGACCGGGAGGATAATCCTTTTCTCGCGGACAAGCTCTGCGCCGAAATTGAGGGCATCTTCCTCTGGTGTCTGGAGGGCCTTCGGCGGCTGATTGCCAACAACTACCGCTTCACCGAAAGCACCCGCACCCGGGATAACCGCATGGAAGCCAAACAGGAGGCGGACAATGTTCTCCTGTTCCTGCGCTCGGAGGGGTACATCCGACTGAAGGCCGACAGCACCATTACCTCCGTTGATCTCTACGCCATCTATTCCATGTGGTGTGAGGACAATGCCTACAAGCCGCTGGCGGCGCGGACGGTGAGCATGACGCTGAAAAAGCACGCCGACGAATTCGGTCTGGAGCACGACAACCACATCATGAGCCGCCTCGGCAAGCGGGTCAACGGCTTCTGGGGCATCGAAGCGCTGGTGACACCGCCTATTTTATGAGTCAAACGCAAAAAGCACCATCCCATCCATCCTAAGTATCCCATTTGGGATAGATGGGCGGATGGGATGGATGTTTTGGGATCCAAGTAAAAAAGGGGGAATTCAATGAAGAAGCCGTATTACAAAGAACTGCCGCTGTTTCACATCTACGGCAGCAATCTGACCGGGAGTCAGAAGCTGCCGATGACGCTGCTTCTGATCGATGACACTTACGACATGTATACCCTCAGCTGCCTTGCAAAGCGACCCACAGAAGACGTGGTTTCTGATCTGGAGGTGCTGAAAAAGCAGGGGTATCTTCAAAGCAGATGAGAACAGAAAAGATTTTTCCTGCAGGGCAAAATGATTTCACAGAACCGCGCTTCTCGGAATCGAGTACAGGCATTCTTGAAAAGTGTGCATCTACACGGTTTCAGGAAGTGTCATGCGGTTCCGTAAAGTCGATAATACCCACCTGCGGACAGAATATCACGCCGCCAAATCTAATCGAATTTAGAAGCAATAGAATATTTCACCACACAGCAAAGTCGGTTTGCCAGAGAGTGCATCGGCTTTGCTGTTTTCATTTCCAAAATCAGGAGGAACGATATGAACATCAGAAATGAGATAAAGGCACAGATCGTCCGTGCCGGTTTCACCATGCAGGAACTGGTGGACAGGCTGGCCGATGAATACGATTGGAGCGACAGCGTTTCCAATCTCTCTGCAAAACTGCAGCGGGAGAGCATCCGATACAAGGAGGTCGTAGAACTGGCGAACGTGCTGGGCTATGACATCGTATGGCAGAAACGGAGGGATAACCGATGAAAGCACAATACGCCATTCTTCGCTTTGCCAAGTACAAAGGCCCGGAAATCGGGCATATCGAAGCGCACAACGAACGCACAAAAGAGAAATACGCCAGCAATCCCGATGTAGATACCTCCTGCAGTCACCTGAACTTCCATCTGGTGACGCCGGAGCGAAAGTACCGCGCCGAGGCCGAAAAGCAGATTGCCGAGGCAGGCTGCCGCACCCGTTCGGACAGTGTGCGGGTGGTGGAGGCTCTCGTGACAGCCAGCCCGGAGTTTTTCAAAGGCAAAAAGCGCAGCGAGGTCAAATCCTATTTCACCGAAGCCCTGGACTTCATTCAAAAACATCAGTCAAAAGACACGATCATATCTGCCGTGGTGCATATGGACGAGAAGACGCCCCATATGCACCTTTGCTTTGTCCCGCTGACAGAGGACAAGCGGCTCAGCGCTAAGGAGATCGTTGGCAACAAGAAAAAGCTGACCTGGTGGCAGGATGAGTTCTGGAAGCACATGGTGAAGAAATATCCCGATCTGGAGCGTGGCGAAAGAGCCAGCGAGACCGGTCGCACCCACATCCCTCCAAGGCTGTTCAAAGAAGCCGTGCATCTGAACCGAATGAAGGGTCAGATCATGGCGATTCTGAACGACAGCAATCCATTCAACAAAAAGGTCAAAGCCGAAGAACTGGAGGCGCTGCTGGACAAGTATATCCCCGGTGTGGAGGTCATGCGGACGAAGTTGAAAAAGTACGATAAGACCTATAAGGAGCTGACCGCGGAGAATGCGGAGTTGGAAAAGAAGTTGTCTTCCGCATCCAAGGAGAGCGTACGGAAGAAACTTGAAATCAGCCAGAAGCTCAACGAGCTGGACGAGCTGCGGCGCACTGTGGATGCTATCCCGGACGAGGTCATCCGTGCTTATTCCGCGCAGCGAAATGCACATCACAGTCGAATGAAACAGGAAATCTGAGGCAATAATAGATTTGAAAGCGAGGAATTCTATGGCAGTAAAAAAGAGCAAAAACGCCACCCCGGAGCAGCAGAAAAAAACCTTCGTCGAAGAAGCCTGGCTGAAATACTACAACCAGGTGCTGTTCGAAAGAGGCATGATCACAGAGCGTGAGCGCAACCTGATGATCAATAAGATTGATGCCAGAACCACAAGGAGTCTGTCGAGATAATCACACCGCAAGAGGTCTGCATATTCCGCAGACCTCTTGCTTTTCTTTTTGGCATTATGTATAATATGGATGATGATTTTACGAAATCAAGGAGAACGCTTATGGATATACACGCAGTGCGGCAGCAGCTCCGCACAAAAAGCATCTATGACATTCCGTTGCGGGTAACTTACTACGCCCGTGTATCCTCAGAATCGGATGAACAGCTGAACTCTCTGGAAAACCAGATCCGGTACTACGAAGATCTAATCCGCAAAAATCGGGCATGGACCTTTGTGCCCGGCTACATCGACGAGGGCCTTTCCGGTATCTCCACAAAGAAGCGGGAAAACTTCAACCGCATGGTGGAGGAAGCCGCAGAGGATCGCTTCGACCTTGTGATCACTAAGGAGATCTCCCGTTTTGCCAGAAACACATTGGACTCCATCCAGTACACCCGTCAGCTGTTAAGCTATGGCGTCGGCGTCTTTTTCCAGAACGACAACATCAACACCCTGGATGAAGACTCCGAGCTTCGCCTGTCGATCATGTCCTCCATCGCACAGGATGAGCTTCGCAAGCTGTCCTCCCGTGTGAAGTTCGGACATCAGCAGGCCATCAAGCAAAATGTGGTGCTGGGCAACAGCCGCATCTTCGGATACCGCAAGGATCAGAAAAAGCTGGTCATTGATGAGGCCGAGGCTCCCATGGTCAGAGAACTGTTTGAACTCTACGCCACTGACCAATACTCCATGAAGCAGATCGAGACGCTGTTCTGGGAAAAAGGCTATCGAAACCTCAACGGCAACAAGATTGCCCACTCTACCATGGCCAATATGATTTCCAATCCGAAATACAAGGGATATTATGTAGGCAACAAGGTCAAGGTGGTGGATATGTTCACCAAAAAGCAAAAATTCCTCCCGCCGGAGGAATGGGTGATGTTCAAAGATGAGACCGGCGAGATCGTCCCGGCTATCGTTTCCGAGGAACTCTGGGACAAGGCAAACGAAATTCTCAAACGCCGCAGTGAGGACGTGAAGAACCGGCAGGGCATCTGCAATCACGCGAATCTGCTGACCGGAAAGCTGTGGTGTACCCATTGCGGGCAGCCCTACTATCGCCGGGAATCCAAGGACAAAAGTGGAAACAAAAACAGCAAGTGGCTCTGCTCCGGCAAGATCAAAAACGGCGCGGACTCCTGCGGATCCTTTGCCATTTACGAGGAGGAAATCAAACCCGTGCTGTACGAGGTGTTCCGTGACACCAAGGCCGACGCAGATGCCATGGTGGCGGAGTATGTGCGGATGTACAATGAGCTGACCATCAACGGCGCCCTGCCGCAAAAAATAGAGGAGCAGCAGAAGATCATCGACATGGCCAATCGGAAGAAAAACAAGCTCCTGCAGCTCGCCGCAGATGACAGCATCACAAACGCCGACTTCAAGTCCATGACCGCCGCCTGCAACGAGGAAATCCGGGCAGCAGAAGAAGAAATTGCGGAACTGGAGCAAGCTGCACTGGAAGGCGAGGAATTCCGCCGAAAGATCGACGAGATCAGGAAAGTTCTCGCCAATGCCCAGCGGGATGCGGCAAGCGGCGTGATTACGAAAGAGTTTGTGGACAAATATATCGACAAAATCTTTGTCACGCCCACGGATGACAATACACTTCTGCTGCAAATCAAGATTTTCACCGGTGAAACCACCGAAAAGTACCTTCGCAAGTTCGAGCATCGTGTGGGTATCATTACCGGAGAATTGACCGAACAGCGGGAAAACCAAGTTGCTGCAAGGGGTTCAGAACCCTGCGTTCCTGCGGGTCACACGTTCAAGAAAATGATCGAGGCCTACGAGAACAACATGCAGTAAGCGTTCCCCATATATGCCCCGGGCATACCGGCGGAACTGCGGACGCTTCTGTGAACGCATCCAAAGCCCCCGGTAAGCCAGGCGCCCCCCCGTGGCGTTTGTTCCGCGGGGGGGGGTGGGTGTGTGAACAAATATTTTACTGGGGCCAACGCCCCCCGGTCTTTTTTATAGGGGGTCTGGGGGGGTTATTTTGGGGCC
>NZ_JBQHUB010000051.1:0-8567 GCF_052065415.1 Pseudoflavonifractor sp. HCP28S3_F10
TAGTGATTGCCCTCCCTCTGTAGAAGTTGTGTGGTAACTTCATTCTACCACGGGGAGAGAAATCACTATGGATTTTTTACTCAAGTGTCCAACTTGATTTTACAATCAACCGAAATTTTTCACGAAAAAGCGCAAAAAACTTTTTTACCTTCCCATTCTATATGATATACTAAGGTGGATTCCATCTTATCCCGTCAGATCAAGAGGAGGGGTCTTTCGTGGACCACATCCATTCGCCGCTGTCCGTTCTTCTGGAACAGGGCTCCATGTTTCTCAAATGGCTCGTCTTTTCCTGCGTCATCGGCATTGTGGTAGGCGGCGTGAGCACCGCCTTTTACTACGCCTTCCTGCTTGCCACCCGGGCCCGCTCGGCCTGCCCCTGGCTGATGCTGCTGCTCCCTCTGGGCGGCGTGGCCATCGTGCTGCTCTACCGGCTGTGCGGCATGGAAAAGGACCGGGGCACCAACTTTGTGCTGGTGGCCGTGCGTGAGAACGCCTCCCTCCCCCTGCGCACCGCCCCGCTGGTCTTTCTCTCCACCATCATCACCCACTTTGTGGGCGGCTCCTCCGGCCGGGAGGGGGCCATTCTTCAGATCGGCGGCTCCATCTCCTCCTCCATCGGCCGCTGGATGCGCTTGGACGAGAAGGACAGCCGGGTCATCACCATGTGCGGTATGGCCGCCGCCTTCTCCGCCCTCTTCGGCACCCCCCTGACCGCCGCCATGTTCGCCATGGAGGTGGTGAGCGTGGGCGTCATGTACTATGCCGCCATCGTTCCCTGCGTGCTCTCCGCCCTGACAGGGCTGTGGGTGGCCCAGCTCTTCCATGTGCCGGGCACCGCCTTCTCCCTGACCGGCGTTCCCGATCTGACTCCCTTTGTCCTGCTGCGGGTCATTCTGCTGGGGGTACTCTTCGCCCTGCTGTCCATCCTCTTCTGTAAGATCATGCATGCCGCTTCCCACCTCTACGGAACGTATCTTCCCAACCCCATGGTCCGGGCCGCGGTGGGCGGCGTTCTGGTCATCCTGCTGACCCTGACGGTATGGCTGTGGAACCCCTTTACCTTCGACTACAACGGCGCGGGAGAGGCAATCATCCACGGCGCCATCAGCGGCCATGCACGGCCGGAGGCCTTCCTGCTCAAGATGCTCTTTACCGCGGTAACCCTGGGCGCCGGCTTCAAGGGCGGCGAGATCGTGCCCGTCTTTTTCACCGGCGCCACCTTCGGCTGCGTGGCCGCTCCCTTTCTGGGACTGCACCCCTCCTTCGGCGCGGGGCTGGGCATGGTCAGCGTGTTCTGCGGCGTGACCAACTGCCCCCTTACCTCCCTGTTGCTGGCGCTGGAGCTCTTTGCCGGCGGCAGCGGCGGCATGTTCACCGGCCAGAGCCTGGGACTCTTTGCCGCATCCATTGCCGTTTCGTACATGCTCTCGGGCTACTACGGCCTGTACAGTGAACAGAAGATCCTCTACAGCAAATTCCGGCCCGAGTTTATCAACGCCAAGGCCAACGACCGCCCCGCCCCCCACGGCGGCATCTCCACAGAAAAATGAGGAGGCATTGTGTGCCATGACCATCTTTGATATCATGGGTCCCATCATGGTGGGGCCCTCCAGTTCCCACACGGCGGGCGCGGTCCGCATCGGTCTCATCACCCGCAGGCTGCTGGGCAGCCAGCCCATCGGCGCGGAGCTGACCCTGCACGGCTCCTTTGCCGCCACCGGCAGCGGCCACGGCACCGACCGGGCCCTCATCGCCGGCCTGCTGGGCATGGAGCCGGACGATCCCCGCATCCCCCAGAGCTACGAGCTGGCGGAGGAAGAGAATCTCACCTTCCGTTTCTGCAACGGCGTGCTCAAGGACGCCCACCCCAACTCGGTACAGATCCGGGCCATGGACCGGGACTTCAAGCGTATCACGGTAGTGGCGGCCTCCCTGGGCGGCGGCCGGATCAAGGTGACTTCCATCGATGGGCTCCCCGCGGTCTTTTCCGCCGAGAAAAACACCCTGATCATCCGCCATCAGGACCGGGTGGGGCAGGTGGCCGTCATCGTGGATCTGCTCTCGGCCTGCAATGTGAACATCGCCTCCATGCAGCTCTTCCGCACCGCCCGGGGCGGGGAGGCCATTCTGATTATCGAGAGCGACGATCCCATCGCCCCCGCCGCGGTGGAGATCATTCGTCAGCGGGACGGATTCGAGCGGGTCATTTATCTGGAGACAGGAGGGGCGGAATAAGCCTATGTTCAATTCGGTTGACACCATGATCCAGGTCGCCCTGCGGGAGGAAAAGCCCCTCTGGCGGGTGATCCTGGAGGACGATCTGAAGGACCGGGGCAAGACGGAAAAGTCCTCCCGGGCAAAAATGCTCACCCTGTGGCAGGCCATGGGGGCCGCCGAGCGGGACTACGATCCCTCCCGCCGCTCTCCCAGCGGCCTGGTGGGAGGCGAGGGCGCCAAAATGACCGGGGATGGCGTGGGGCTGTGCAGCCCCTTCCTGCGGGACATCATCTCCACCGCCCTGAAGATGGGGGAGTGCAACGCCTGCATGCGCCGCATCGTGGCCGCCCCCACGGCGGGCTCCTGCGGCGTGCTCCCCGCCGTGCTGCTGCCCATCCAGCGGAAATTCGGCTTTGACGACGACCGGATGACCCAGGCTCTCTACGTGGCCGCCGGTTTCGGCCAGGTCATCGCCGCCCGGGCCTCCATCGCCGGGGCCGAGGGCGGCTGCCAGGCCGAGGTGGGCGCCGCCTCCGGCATGGCGGCGGCGGCCATCGTAGCCCTGCTGGACGGCTCGCCTCATCAGATGGCCCACGCCTGCGCCATGGCCCTGTCCAACGTGCTGGGCCTGGCCTGCGATCCGGTGGCCGGTCTGGTGGAGGTTCCCTGCATCAAGCGCAACGTGATGGGGGCCACCAACGCCCTCGCCTGCGCCGAGATGGCCCTGTCCGGTCTGGAGAGCCAGATCCCCTGTGACGAGGTCATCGACGCCATGGGCGCTGTGGGCGCCAGCCTGCCCGCCGCCCTGCGGGAGACCGGCGAGGGCGGCCTGGCCGCCACTCCCAGCGGCCGCCGGGTGGCCGAGTTCATGCGGGGGCGCTGACCGTGGCCCGGTCTGAAGGGGGCCGGCTGCTCTACGCCGACCTGCTGCGGGTGGCCGCCACCCTGGCGGTGGTCACGCTGCACATCTCCGCCGGCTGGATCGCGTCCGTGCCCGTCACGTCCCAGGCCTGGGCGGTCTTTAACGTGTACGACAGCCTGATGCGCTGGTGCGTCCCTGTGTTTGTCATGCTCTCCGGCATGTTCCTGCTGGACCCCAAGAAAAACGTGAGTCCCGGTTCCCTGCTTCTGCGGCATATCCCCCGCATCGTCATCGCCCTGCTGGTGTGGAGCGCGGTATACGCGGCGGCGGGGCTGCTCAGCGGCGACTTCTCTCTGAACGCCTTCCTTTCCGCGCTCCGGGATGTGCTCTGGGGCAAGCTCCACTATCACCTGTGGTTCCTGCCCATGATCGTGGGGCTCTATCTGGTCACTCCGGTGCTGCGGGCCTTCGTCCGGGGGGCAAGCCGGGGGGATCTCCACTGGTTCTTCCTGCTGGTATTCCTGTTCGCCATGGCGTTTCCCACCCTGCTGGCCCTGCGTCCCAGCCAGACCCTGACCACCTGGCTTGGGCGGCTGAATGTCCGCCTGGTACTGGGCTATGTGGGCTACTACGTGGTGGGGTACTACCTGAAAACCTATACCCTGGGCCGCATCGCCGAGTTCGTGATCTACGCCCTGGGCCTGGGGGGCGCCGCCGTCACGGTGTGGGGCACCGCTCTGCTCTCCCGCCGGGCGGGGGAGTCGGTCTTTGCCCTGTACGACTATTTTGCCCCCAACGTGGCCGCCATGGCGGTGGCCGTGTTCGTGCTCTTCCGCTATGTCCTGAGGGTCAGCGAGGAGCGTTCCCGCCGCCAGCGGGCGGTGGGACTGTCCTCCATCACCTTCGGCATCTACCTGTGCCACGACCTGTTCATCATGCTGCTGCGCCATTTCGGCGTGTCCACGCTGTCCTTTGCCCCGGCGCTGTCGGTGCCCCTGCTCTCCCTGGGGGTCTTTCTGTGCGCGGCGGCGCTGGCCTGGCTGATTTCCAAAATTCCCCTGGCAGGGAGATATCTTACCTAAATCATCGCCCCGGGCGTACTGCGCCCGGGTTTTTGCAAAGGAGTTTCCGCCGTGCTGTTTTCCAGCTCTGTTTTTCTCTTTCTCTTTCTTCCGCTGGTGCTTTTGGGCTACTACGGACTGTGCGCCCCTCTGGGGCGGCTGCGCCGCCCGGCGCAGAACCTGCTGCTGCTGTGCGCTTCCCTGCTCTTTTACGCCTGGGGGGAGCCCTGGTTCGTCCTGGTGATGATGGCCTCCATCCTGGCCAACTACGGCTTCGGCCTGTGGGTGGCTGCCCGGAAGGGCCGGGGCCGCAGCACCCGTCTGCCCATTGTGTGTGCCCTGGTCTGCAATCTGGGGCTGCTCTTCATCTTCAAATACCTGGTCTTTGTCCTGACCCAGCTGAACCGCCTGGGCTTCCAGTTCCTGATCCCCGGCATCCGCCTGCCTCTGGGCATCTCCTTCTTCACCTTCCAGGCCCTCTCCTATGTGCTGGACGTGAACCGGGGCCGGGGCGCGGTTCAGAAAAATCCCCTGAAGGTGGGGCTGTATATCTCCTTCTTCCCCCAGCTCATTGCCGGCCCCATCGTCAAGTACGAGACGGTGGCGGAGGAGATCGACAGCCGGAGGGAGAACTGGGCCGACTTCTCTTCCGGCATATGCCGTTTTCTGGTGGGCCTGGGCAAAAAGATCCTCCTGGCCAACCAGCTGGCGGTCATCGCGGACTTCGCCTATGGCCTGTCCCCCGACCAGCTCTCCACCGGCATGGCCTGGCTGGGCTGCATCTCCTATACGCTTCAGATCTACTTTGATTTCTCCGGTTATTCTGACATGGCCATCGGTCTGGGCCGCATGTTCGGCTTTCACTTTCTGGAGAACTTCAACTACCCCTACCTCTCCACCTCCATCACGGAATTCTGGCGGCGGTGGCACATCTCTCTTTCCACATGGTTCCGGGATTATGTGTATTTCCCCCTGGGGGGCAGCCGGGTAGACTCGGCCGCCAAACACATCCGCAACCTCTTCGTAGTATGGCTCCTCACCGGCGTCTGGCACGGGGCCAACTGGACCTTCCTGTTCTGGGGGCTGTTCTACTTCGTTCTCCTGGTGCTGGAGAAGTACGGCCATCTGGGCCGGCGCTGGCCTACCGCCCTGCGGTGGCTCTACACCATCTTCATGGTCAACCTGGGGTGGGTCTTTTTCCGTGCCGACAGCCTGGGAGCCGCCCTGAGCTATCTGCGGGCCATGTTTACCCCCGCCGCCGGCTGGTGGAACGGCTACGCCACCCTCTTCCTCATGGAGAACCGGTTCGTCCTGCCCGCAGCCGTGGTCTCAGCCTTTCCGGTGGCCCGGTGGGTCTCCCGCCGGGCACAGTCCCTGAGGGGACCGGCCGCCGCGGCCCGGGACGTGATCTATCCCCTGGCTCTGATGGCCCTCTACCTGGTGTGCGCCAGCTTTATCATCAAAGGCACCTACAATCCCTTCATCTATTCCAATTTTTAAGGAGGCCGCCGTGAAACATCGCAAGGAAACCATCACCGCGTTTCTCTTCCTGGCCGCCACCCTGCTGGCCTTCTGCTATGTGGGCTATCTGGCCCTCACCGGGCAGAGCGCGTTCCGGAAGGAACTGGGCCTGCTGCGCCGGGACCCAGGCTATGTCACCGAGTTTGTGAGCACTGCCGAGGGCAAGCTCAACGAGGACCTGGACCGGGAGCACGGCTTCATTCAGCTCTACGGCGGCTTCCAGCGCCTGGCCGGCCGCCGGGTACTGGAGGATGTGGACCTGTCCGCCCGGGTGGTCAAGCTGAAAAACGGAGCGCTGAACTTCGCCTACCTGTCGGTAGAGCCCATCGATATCGCTCCCCAGGCCGGCGCCGTCAACGGCCTGAGCCAGACGCTGGAGGCGCGGGACATTCCCTTCCTCTACGTGGCCGCCCCCCAGAAGATCCCGTCCGGCGCCGACCTGCTCCCCACCGGCCTCCGGGAATACGGCAACGACAACGGTGACCGTCTGCTCGCCGCCCTGGACGAGGCCGGGACCGATACCCTGGACCTGCGTCCCCTGTTCGAGGCCACGGAGGACTACTCCTCCTGGTTCTTCCGCACCGACCATCACTGGAAGCCGGAGGCCGCCTTCCTGGCCTGGCAGCACCTGACCCGGGTACTGGAGGAGGACTACGGCATCACCACCGAACCCCTCTATACCGACGAAAGCCAGTATGACAAGGTCGTCTACGAGGACTGGTTCCTGGGCAGCCAGGGCAAGCGCTGCGGCAGCCTTTACGCCGGAGTGGACGATATCACCGCATATATTCCCCGTTTTGAGACAGACTTTACCTATACCTGTCCCTTCTATGCCATTGACCGCAGCGGCCCCTTTGAGGAGTCCCTTCTCTTCCCGGAGCGGGTGGCAGAGCGCGACTGGTTCAACGGCAATCCCTACACCCTCTATGCCGGCGGCGACTATCCCCAGGCCATCATTGTCAACCACCGGAACCCTGATGGAAAGCGGGTGGTCCTCTTGCGGGAATCCTTTGCCTGCGCCATGACCCCCTTCCTGGCCCTGTCCTGCTCGGAGCTGACCACCATCGACCTGCGCTCCTTCCAGGGAGACCTGCTGGAGACCATTGAGGGGCTCCAGCCCGACCTGGTCATGGTTCTCTATAGCGTCAGTTCCATCGGCAGCGAGCCCCTGTTCCAATTCGGGCTGGAGGCCCCCTGACCCGGTCTTTGTTTGGAAACTTATCATTCAGTTTTTCCGGCCTGCACCCCTTTCTTGTGGCTTTTGCCGCTTCTCCCGCGCCCCGTTTCCCGGTATAATAGGGAATGTAGAACGCAGTACCATGACAGCCGATTTTTATAGGGGGAACCTGTTTTGAAAAAGACGAAAGTAATCTGCACCCTCGGTCCCGCGGTGGATGACGAGGAGATGATCCGCAAGCTGATCGCGGCCGGTATGGACGCCGCGCGGTTCAATTTCTCTCACGGCACCCATGAGAGCCACCGCGCCCAGCTCCTCAAGCTCCGCCGGGTACGGGATGAAATGGGCGTGCCGGTAGCCACCATTCTGGACACCAAGGGCCCTGAGATCCGGGTCAAGGGCTTTGCCCAGGCTCCCGTCCTTCTGGAGCGGGGCCAGACCTTCACCCTCACCACCGACGATATCACCGGCGACAGCAGCCATGTCTCGGTGACCTACGCCAACCTCCATAACGAGGTGGGCCCCGGCTGCCGCATCCTGGTGGACGACGGCCTCATCGAGCTCCACGTCCAGCAGGTGGAGGGCCACGATATCATCTGCCGGGTGGAGAACGGCGGTCCCCTCTCCAGCAACAAGAGCATCAATATCCCCGACGTGCACATCCTGCTCCCCTCCCTCACCGAGAAGGACCGGGACGACCTGCGCTTTGCCGCGGAGAACGATTTTGACTTCGTGGCCGCCTCCTTTGTCCGCAAGGCCAGCGACGTTGAGGACATCCGCGCCTGCCTGCACGAGTGCGGCGGCGACCACATCCGCATCATCGCCAAGATCGAGAACCGGGAGGGCGTGGACAATCTGGACGCCATCATTGCCGCCGCCGACGGCATCATGGTGGCCCGGGGCGACCTGGGCGTGGAGATCCCCGCCCACGAGGTGCCCATCCTCCAGAAGAAGATGATCAAGGCCGCCTCCAAAAAGGGCATCCCGGTCATCACCGCCACCCAGATGCTGGACTCCATGATCCGCAATCCCCGCCCCACCCGGGCCGAGGTGTCCGACGTGGCCAACGCCGTGTTTGACGGCACCTCCTGCGTGATGCTCTCCGGCGAGACTGCCTCCGGCAAATACCCGGTGGAGGCGCTGGAGACCATGATCGACACGGTCACCGCCGCCGAGGACGCCATCGATTACTGGGGCCGCTTCCGGGACCGCTATATGACCATCGGCAACACCACCGATATCAACGACGCCATCTCCCACTCCTGCTGCCTCACCGCCATGGATCTGAACGCAGCCGCCATCCTGGCCCCCACCAAGTCGGGCTATACCGCCCGGGTCATCGCCCGCTACCGTCCCGCCTGCCCCATCCTGGCTGTCTGTCAAGACGAGCGCAGCCGCCGCCAGCTCTCGCTGGTTTGGGGCGTTCACACCTACCTCACCGGCGTGGTGGACTCCACCGACCGTCTGTTCTCCATGGCTGTGGAAGTCACCCGGGGCGGCGGCGCTGTCCAGAACGGGGACACCGTGGTCATCACCGCCGGTATCCCCATCGGCCAGTCCGGCTCCACCAATCTCATCAAGGCTCAGAAGGTATAAAAGAAGCTCCCCGCACGGTTGAAGTGACCCCGAAAAGTTAGACAATATTTCGAAGCAAAAATTGTTCAAGCAACCGAAAGGGCTTGTTGTCTGTGAAGAGCAGGCGGCAAGCCCTTTAGCTTCGCCTTGA
>NZ_JBQHUB010000052.1:0-6753 GCF_052065415.1 Pseudoflavonifractor sp. HCP28S3_F10
GTTTAGATTTTCCCACAATGCTTATCTTTTGGTCTTTGGTTCGGAATAGTGTAGTGCTGGCGGTCTATCTCTTGTTTTCGGTTGCTTGCTTCCTTACCGTACATGAGCATTCGCGCCGGGGTTGTCGTTGCCGTAGCCCTCCATCAGATTGACCACGCCCCACACAGCGAGGCCAGCGCCGAGGGCGATAACGAGAGTCTGCAGGACCGTGACTGCCTGAGTGATAAATGCCATAGATTTTTCCTCCTGATTTCATGTTGTTTTTTGAAAATGGGCAAAAAAAGAAGCCCCGTCGCTGTTCTGCTTTGAACCTTGCCGTCAGGCTCGGCTCACTGCGCAGTGCAGCGACGGGGCTTTAGTCTTCTTTTGGATAGTCCCCAAAGAACCTACTAAACCAGCTACGCTTTTGAACCGGTTCTGTCTCACGCTCCGGCTGATCGGCTCCGGACTTGCCGGAAAGAAGCTGCTGATGCATTGTCCCAGCATGGAGAGCCTGGGCCGCTGCCGCAGTCTGCTGTGCCGTCACCAACGCCGAGCTGACCTCCGCCAACCTTGCGTTCAGTTCCTCGATCTGCTTGTCCTTTACAGCAAGTTGCTCGCTTTTCCGGTCTAATTCTCCCTGCAGCATAGCGATCAAAGTGGTTTCGCAAGTTTCGCAACTTGCTTTCGCCTGTTGCGAAACTTGCTTTCGTTCAACACCTAAATAATGCTGATATATGGCGGTTTTTTGACTTTCGCTGATTGCGAAACTTCCTTTCGCATCTTTCGCAACATGGTTTCGCCTACACCATGCACGAACTGCCTGTTCCGACACGCCACATTCTATTGCAATTTCCGTTATTACACCCGCCAAATATCATCACCACTCTTTCATCCGGAGTTAATCTCAAAACAAATCGCTATGAGATCCCGTCCTTATCAATTTCAAAATCAAAGTCTGCCGAACAACTTTATAGACCAACAGCCAGTCCGGCTCGATGTGACATTCTCTCATGTCCTTATAATTTCTGGAATTAGTGAGAGCATGATCTCGATACGCCTCCGGCAACGGCTGCTCGTTACACAACAGCGTGATCACTTCCTCCAACTTCTTCGGATCGCAGCCTCTCTTGATCGCAAGCTTGTAATCTCGTTTGAACTGCCCCGAAAACTCCGGCTTAAGCATTCAGCGCCTCCATCAGATCTGCAACGCTATCAAACGGACCATACATATCCTCTCCCTTTTCTGCCGCCTCCATCGCCGCATAGGTAACAGCATTCGGCTCGTCAACCTTGACTTCAAAGGGAAGTCCATGACACCTAAGTGCCTGTCGATAAAAAATACCCGTTGCCGTACTCAAATCCATTCCGAGGGACTTAAAGAGAGCTGCCGCCTGTGCTTTCAGCTCCGGCTCCATTCTTATCGTCATATTTCCTTTAGCCATAATAGCACTCCTTTCCTCGTCATTTTTAGCTTGCACTAATATTATATTCAATATTCGTGACATTTGCAAGTGCATTGCAAATGTTTTTTTGCAACTTTTCTATGAACAGTGCTTTCTATATGCTAACACCGCAGCGTGTACATTTAGGGGGTGAAAAAGCCTTATTTCGCGCGGTTTTCAAGCCTCGTTTTCGGTGGGGTAATATAAAAACCCTTACCCGCCCCGAAAACGCCTTGTAGGGCGTTTCTGGGGCGTTTACAGCCCTTTCTTAAATTCCTCCACCAACAGATCGCTCAAAGCCTGTGATGGGCGTATTTTGACCGTTATATGCCCCTCCGGTACGGTGTCCCACCATTTGCGGATCGTTTTCGGATCAAGTCCGGTGTCCCTATGACAATCGGCCTTGCGTCCCTCTGGATGCTCCTGCCGCCACGCATAGACTTGCGCTTTCTTTTCTTCTGCCCCTTTTCTTCTCCATGTGCCGCCAGGATAATCCACTTCCTGCACCGCCCTTGCTCTTTTCAAATGCTCTTTCTGTGATCTACCATTCCTCTTGTTGCGCTCGATGCGAACATCGGTCAGAGCTTCAATATCGGAAATCGTGAAATTGTAATACTCCTTGTCGTAGGCTTCCAGCGCACTCCGTATATCTTCCTCGGTCAATGCGTTCTCATGCTTCACCATCTGCAGATCATCAAAAGCCTCTTTCATATCCTGCCGGAGCTGCTGCTTCGACACACCGCATTTGTAAGCATAGATAGCAAGGCACATCAAAAAGAAATACCGATGCCCGCCCTTTATCTCTCCGATCTGCCGCAGCCACCAATGGTAGAGCGCATACGGATCATCACCATGCACCTTTCCGGCAATATCCCACTTCTTGCGTCCTTTCTCGCCTCTCACAACAACACGCTCATACCACTCCGGATATGCCTCCCTCGCCTCAGCTCGTGTCATTTTGGATGGGCTGAAAGGCTTATTGACATCCACCCTGTTTTCTGGCTTTGCGTAGGCGTTCAGATAATCCAGCGTTACCCGTTCTCCGGTACGGAAAGCGACCAGCTCCGTCCCATGCTTGTCATTGATGCTGCCCACCATGCGGAAGCTCTGATTGATGGATTGATACTGGATCGCCTTGACCTGCGAAGTGCTGCCATACTCCCATAGCCGGAAAGTGAGGTCATATTTCAGACTTTTAAGCTGAATTTTTATATTCGGGTATAGGTCAATCGGCTGCTGGAAAACATAGTAGATATGCAGCCCTGTCCCCGACAGAACAAGGAAAGTCGGCATCGGCAACCGGCGCACTCGCTCCGGATCGCCGCCAAAGCGCAGAAAGAGGTTGCGCAGCTCGGCAAGACCTACGCCATCCAGATCGAAGATCAGAGCATACATCCGCTGGGCGTTCTCCAGCCTGTTCTCCTTTCTGCGATATGCAAGACCGCTGCACAAAGTAAGGCTGTTCCCCTCGACAAACTCCATGTAATCCTGTTCCCATGTGTCGTTATACATCTTCCTGCGCCGGAGCTTCTTATCCTCGCTCTGTTCGTCCCGATACAGATACACAGCGTTCGGATGGGAAAAATCCGTGTGCCGTTCTCCGGAGTTCTCATTGTCCGGAAACAGCTCTTTATAAAACTCATAGCCTCCGACCTCCGGATATTGTGCGCTCAAATACTCGTAGCAGCCTCGATAATTCTCGGTCATATTACCACCTCACAAAAGAAAAAGTACCAAAAAGAAAATCCGCTGCGGCGGGGATCGCCTGCGGGCGGGAAGGGGGAAAAGGGGGAGCAAAAGAGCGGCGGCTACGCCGCCTTAAAGAGAAAGTCACCTCCCCCTTTTCCCCCTCGCTGCGGGGCATTGAAAGTGCCGCCACTATGGAAAACCCGATGGGTTTACCACAGTGGCTTGGAAAACCTCTAACGAGGTTTACCACACTTCCAACACCCCTCCGCTCACCCCCCTTTTCCCCTCCGACTTTCTCCCTTTCAGAGAGAAAAAATATAGGTTGGGAGTACCCTTACAGGGGGCTTAGATTATCAATACAGCAATTCCCTATTTTCAGTTGTTATTATAGCCTGTCCGAAAGAGATTTTCAAGCCCTCCGGACAGGCTTCTTTTACAGCTCCATGCCGCCCATTCCTCGCTGGTGCTGCTGTTGCTCCTGCTGCTGTCCAATCTCCGGATCGGGCAGCAGCTCCCTCGCCTTTTCAAGCAGAGGACGCAGACGCTCCGGCAAGTGTTCTTCCAAGAAGTCCAGCATCCGACCGATGCCGTCCGTCAGACGCTCGGTGAAGCTGCGTTCCTCCTGCAGCTCGGATTGCAGATAATAGTTTTCATCGCGCAGCCTCCGGTTTTCCTGTTCAAGCCTCTGCTGCCGCTGCGCTTCTTCCAGCCGCTTCTTCATGGACGGCACCTGTGACCGCAGACGGGTGTTTTCCTCCGTCAGCTCCTGTACCTTGTGCCGATCCGTCACGCTGCGCAGTGCCATTTTCTTTAGCTGCTCGACCTGATCCACCGTCACGCCCTTTACTGCCCCTGTGAGCGTCTTTTCCGGCTGAATATCATGCAGGGGTGCATTTACCCTGTCAGCCTCCTTTAAGAGCCGCACAGTGCCTTTCAGAGCGTCCCGCTGCCGTTCCAGCTCAGCAACCTCCCGCTCTACTGCCGCTGTCTGCTGCTGCACCGCTTCCAGCCTCGCAGCCGCTTCCTTGAACTGCGGCAAGTCCATGTGCGGTCTGTTCGTGCCGAGAGAGATAATTTCAAAATCGTGCCGCTGGGCGATCTCCGTCAGAGCTTCTTTCTCCCGTTCCATCCACGCCGCCCATTCGGTCTGCTTTCTGCCGACACCGACAAACCCCTGCTGCTTCAATGCCTGTTTCATAGATACCCTTGTAGAAAGTCCTCTTGACTGCTCCGTTGCCACAGGGATAAAATCGACATGGAGATGGGGCGTTGCCTCGTCCATGTGCAGCACCATATTGAACACCCGCAGATGGGGGTTGCGTTCTGCAAAAGACTCCGCAAAATCTTTCAGAGCTGCCGCCGCCCGTTCTCCGTCCGGCGTACCGCACCCACAGTCGCTCATGTTGCCGATCTGGAAGATCGCTTCATGGAACAGCTTTTCCTGTTTACTCTGCCGGATATGCTCATAGTAGTCCGGTATCTTATCTCTCGTTTTGGTTTTCTTTGCGTTGTAGGCTGCGAGAGCTTCATCAAAGACCATATGATAGACCTGCTTCAGATCCTCGTTGCAGAAAACAATGTTCTGCTCCGTCCGGCTCCGGTCTACATTCGCCGCTGAGAAGCTGCGGTTGTTGTGCCGGATGCTCCCTGCACCTGTCATACCCGAAATCGTAACTCCCATAAAATCGCCCCCTTTCCGCTTATTCTTCCGTCCTCTATTTTATCATAAATTTCCGCTAAAAACAACCTCTTTGTTACTTTCTGGTGAGAAAGTAACGCAAAAGCACTTTCACACCGCCACCCCATCGGTGCAGCGGTGTGAAAGTGCTTTGCGCCCCTAAAGGGGAGGGGTTGCCGGAGCTGCTTCACTGCCGGCTCGTGCCTGCTGCTCTGCCAGCTCCGGAGGGGCGCTGCCCCTGCCGTCTGCGGACGGCTCCCCGACCTTCATCCCACCGATAAACTGGAATTGGTCATTCTTCTTTTTCTTCAGGAGTATCTTCATTTGGCTTGGAACTGATTTTTGAAACAATAATACCTGTGCAAGTAACAACTACCACACAAAGATACATTCCTATTCCTAATGCTCATGTACGGTAAAGTATCACAAGAAAATTATGTCGAATTGACAGCCGCCTCCGCTATACCGAATAAGGAAATAAAGAGTCCTCAAATTTTGCGCTACTAAATGAAGACGAGCGGAAGTAATCTCCCGCTCGTCAGTAAACTTAACTATGCCATATCAATCCCGCTTCTTTCCCGCCACCGGCACTAAGAACAGCGCGGGCAACAGCAGGAAAGCGGTACAGACCAGCCCCCAGGGTATGGACACCTGCTGGGCTACCAGCCCCACAATAGGCCCGCCGATGATCTGCCCGAAAGAGTCCAGCTGTCCGCTGGTGGAAAAGACTGTGGCGCGCATTTTCTCATCCACATGGTCGTTCATCCAGGCGGCCAGCACAGGCTCCTTGATGGTGCGCATAAGCCCCGCCAGCAGGAACATCAACAACATGAACCAAAAGCTCCGCCCCACCGCGAAGAGAACCAGGCACAGGATATACCCGGCGCTGGTGGACATGACCACACTGGTTCGGCTGACAGTCCCTTTTTTCTCCATGCGGGCGATGAGCAACTGAGAAGCCAGAATACCTAAGCCGCTGCCGATAAGACTGATAACACCGAACCAAGTGACGCTGTTCAGCGGCCCGATAACGGGTATTACCGTGTCATCCAGAAAATGAGCGGTGGAGAGCCGGTCAAAGCCTTCACTGGCAAGTCCCCCGCATAGTGTGATTGCTAAGAGCGCCAGCAACACAGGTGCGCCTTTCACAAAGCCCAGGTTGAGCTTGAACAGGCAGACAAAGTCTTTAAGCAAGCCCTGCCGTTCCTCAATAGCAGGGGAGAAGTTGGTTTCTGGCATGATGCGAACCAACACCAGCCCCAACAACAAGCACAAACTGCCCCCCAAGATGACAGGCATTTGCAGGTTTATGTTTCCCAGCAGTGTGCCCAGCACCACGCCCAGAACGCCGCCGATTTGCCCCATTTGACTGCCCCGCAGGAACACCTTGTCTATGGGTTTGTCCTCTTCCTCCGAGGCAATCCACGCCTCCAGAGCGCCGGTGATGAAGGTATCACCGCAACCCCAGACAACCTGGGCCAGCAGAACCGTCGCGAACCACGGTAGCGCACCCTCCATCAGAAAGCCCAGGCCGTAGAGGAACATTCCAATCAGCACCGAGCGCCGACGGCTATACAAATCCGCCACCACACCGGTGGGTATCTCGAACAGAAAGCAGGAGGTCTCCAGAACCGTCCCTACCAGGACAAGCTGGAAAGCATCCAGCTGCACCACCTCCAGGTGGTACACGATGGAAAGCACTGTGGACATAGAAACCGCCAGGGAAAAGACAAATCGGATCAGCAGGTAGACAGAATATGCCTTTGAATTTTTAGCAAACATGAAGTTACATTCTCCTTTACGAATCAGTGGGTTGTTTTGTGAAACTCCAGCGGCCCGGCTTCACCGAGATGAAATGGCTCCGCTGGCATATAGCAGGCTCTCCGTCAAGGTCGTCTTTCCAGCGTCTACATGGGCAAGAATTCCAATATTGATTATTTTCATGTGATTGTCCTCCCTTTA
>NZ_JBQHUB010000053.1:0-5672 GCF_052065415.1 Pseudoflavonifractor sp. HCP28S3_F10
ATATTTGTCGAATATGATCCGCACCACAGCGGCCTCGGCCTCGTTGACAACCAGCTCAAAAACTTCATGCTTGCGCTTATTGAAGCGGCCACTCTTTACGAGATCGTAGCCATAGGGAGCAAGACCGCCTTTGAAACCACCGTCCTCGACGAGCTGGCCGAGGGCGGTTTTTGTGCGGATAGAAGTCTTTTCGCTTTCGCCGTCTGCTTGCCAGAAGCGGATATAGTTGGTGAGCTTGTCGGTGTGGGTATCAAAGCGCTGCTCACCCTCTTGGGTACTCCAGACCCGGATGCCGTTCTTTACAAACCATTCCACCACAAAGGGCGTTTCGTCAGCGATGCGCCCGATGCGGTCAAACATGAACACCAGCAGAATATCGAACTTGCCTTGCTTGGCCCGTTCTTTGATGATTTGGAGTTTGTCGCGGTTTTCGGCCCGTACCTTGTGGCCGGACACGCCGTCCTCTTGTTCTTCGTGAACAATCGTCCAGTCCATCTTTTCACAGAAGCGGTGACACTCCCTGCGCTGCATGGGGATGTCGGCTTGGCTTTTATCGTCATAGTCCACTTGTTTGTCGGTGGATACTCTATACAAACAGTCAACGCGAGTTCCGATAAGAATGTTATTTTCCATATTGATCCGTCCTTCCTCCAAATTATTATCGGCGCAGAAGATACGGAGAACTTTGCCGAGTATATGCTTGAACATGAAGCTGAGCTAACTCCGATTATTGAAAAATATCGCAATAAAACAGCTAAGGCTCGTTATCTGGATTTCAACCAGGGTGTTGACGGCAGAAAGATCAATGACGAGAATATGACACAACTTGCTCGTCTTGCGATCAGACCACTGCGAATCGCTTTTGATGATATTAAGCTGAAAGACAAATATTGTGCCGCTGTTCGTACTGCTCACAAGCATGGAATAAAAGAGATTTCTAACTATATCCTTTTCAATTATAAGGATAAGCCGGAAGACCTCTATGAACGTCTGCGCATCAATATTGAGTTGAACAGAGAGCTTGGAATTCAAATATTTTCGTTCCCGATGAAATATTCGCCTATTGACCGTACTGACCGCGATTTCATCGGTGCAAATTGGACGAAAAAATCTATTCGAGCAATTTCTGCAATTTTGCAAGTAACAAAAGGCGTGGTGGCTGCTGGATCGGATTTCTTTTATAAGGCGTTTGGCAGTTCTCTCGACGAATACTTTGAATTATTGGCGATGCCTCGGGAGTTGATCATGTTCCGTTACCATTTTGAGGGAAACGGAACGACTGCGCAGTGGCAGAAATTATATCGGGCGCTGACCGAGGAACAAAAGAGCAAACTGATGACGTTTGTTTCTCATACAGTTTCCGAGTTGAGAACGCTTCCTTGCCCGGAGCAATTCAAGGAAATACTGCCATTTTACCTGATAAAATATAATGGCAAAAAAGAGCAGCTTTCAGACGGTGCTGTTCAGCTTTCATTTATGGATGACAGTGATGTCATTATTGGGGAAGAATAAAGAAGCAGAAGAATAATTCACACAAAAGTTTCAAAATCCGGGTTGACTATATCCCGGATTTTGATTATACTATTATTAACCCGAAAAGGAGGTTGACTTCGATGAAACAACTGGGTAACAGGCTGCGTGCCCTTCGCGAGAGCATTGGTATCTCTCAGGCGAAGTTCGCCGATGTGATCGGCTCTACGCAGTCCAGCATCAACCGCTATGAGAATGGACAAGCCACTCCCACTGTAGAGCTCTTGCGAAAATATGCGGACTATTTCGATGTGTCAATGGATTACATCTTTGCCCGCTGCGACGAGCCGCAGGGCAAACTGTATCAGGCGAAGCCCCCGGTTGGCGAGGGCAATCCTGAGCTTGCGCAATTTGTGGAGATGTGCTTTGATCCGTCTTCTCCGATGAACGATAAGCTAAAGAAAACCTTGATACAAATGCTTGGGGAGGCGAAAACATGAGCAAGGAATTAACCCCGAAAACGGGACGGTTCGATGAAATCATCTCCATCATCGACAATGCCCGCACCCGCGCGTTGAAAGCGGTCAATGCGGAATTGATTCAGATGTACTGGAATGTTGGCGAATACCTTTCTTCGCTGTGCGCTAATTCCGGATTTGGAGATAAGGTTATTGATGAAGTTGCGGCATACATTGCCAAAGCCAATCCCGGCGTCAAAGGCTTTAACCGTCGCGGGCTTTACCGTATGAAGCAGTTTTACGAGACTTACAAGGACGATGAATTTGTGACACCACTGGTGACACAAATCAGTTGGACAAATCACTTGCTCATTATGTCCGGATCAAAGTCTGCGGAAGAACGGCATTTCTACATGACACTGTGCGCAAAGGAACATTATTCCAAGCGTGAACTGGAACGCCAGATGGACAGTGCTTACTATGAGCGTTATATGCTTTCCTCCAAGAAGCTGATACCCGAATCTGTCCCGCAGGATGTGCGAGGCAGCATCCTTGATACCTATGTGCTTGAATTTCTTGATTTGCCGGAGCAGTATTCCGAGCGTAACCTTCGCAAGGCGATCACAGGCAATTTGAAGCAATTCATTCTTGAATTTGGAAAGGACTTCACGTTTATCGGCGAGGAATACCGCGTTCAGGTGGGCGGACAGGACTTTTACATTGATCTTCTGTTCTACAACCGTGCGCTGTCCTGCCTTGTGCCGATTGAATTGAAGATCGGGAAATTCAAACCGGAGCATATCGGTCAGATCAATTTCTATCTGGAAGCTCTTGACCGCGACGTAAAAAAGCCGAATGAAAATCCGAGCGTTGGCGTTATCCTCTGTGCCAGCAAGGATGACGCGGTTGTGGAATACGCATTGAGCCGCAGTATGTCACCTACGCTCGTAGCTGATTACAGACTTTGTCTGCCGGATAAGACACTCCTGCAAAACAAACTGCGTGAATTGACCGAACTTGCGCTGGAAAGCGGTGAACGTGACGAGGATGATGAAGAATGAATGCAGTCATTTATGCACGCTATTCGTCGGACAATCAACGTGAGGAATCCATCGAAGGTCAGCTCCGTGAGTGCCGGGAGTATGCCGAACACAACGGAATGACTATTGTCGGAACCTATATCGATCGGGCATTATCCGCCAAGACCGCTGATCGCCCGGAGTTCCAGCATATGATACGGGACAGCGCAAAAGGTCTCTTTGAGGTTGTTCTTGTATGGAAGCTGGACCGTTTCTCCCGTGACCGTTACGACAGTGCCCACTATAAACATATTCTGAAAAAGAACGGAGTAAAAGTCGTATCCGCAAAAGAACATATCTCTGATGGACCGGAAGGTATCATTCTCGAATCCATGCTGGAAGGCTATGCCGAGTTCTATTCCGCCGAGCTTTCGGAGAAAATCCATCGCGGGCAGAAAGAGAACGCACTGAAAGGCAAGAATAACGGAGGCGGTGTTCCGCTCGGCTATCTGTTGGATAAGCAGACACAGAAGCTGGTAATCGATCCGGAAACTGCCCCGCTGGTGACTGAGATTTTTGAGAGATATGCCGAAGGAGCAACTGTTCGCTCCATTGTTGAAGATTTCAACAAACGCGGACTCAAAACAAAAAAAGTAAGCCGTTCAATATCAACAGCTTCTGCGGACTTCTTAAAAATCGGAAATACATCGGAGAGTATCGCTATCAGGACATAGTCATTCCCGGCGGTGTTCCTGCCATTGTGCCGGAAGATTTATTCTATCGTGTGCAGCAGCGCATGGAGAAGAATAAACGCGCATCGGCTCACATGAAAGCCAAAGAGAGCGAATTTTTGTTGACTACAAAGCTGTTCTGCGGCAAGTGTGAGCGGATGATGGTTGGCGAGAGCGGGAAGAGCCACACCGGAACCATGCATTACTATTACAAATGCGGCAACGCAAAACGGAAAAAGGGCTGTGATAAGAAGGCTGTACGCAAGGATTGGATCGAACGAGCTGTTGTACGGCTGACAATGGAGCGTGTACTGAACGAAGAAAAGATAACCCGAATTATTGATGCGCTGCTCGCCATGCAGGAACAGGAGGACGTCACAATTCCGGCACTTCGCCGCCAGCTTGCCGAGACGGAAAAGGGCATTGAAAATATGCTCAACGCCATCCAGCAGGGTATTTTCACTGCCTCCACCAAGCAGCGTCTGGAAGATTTGGAGAAGCAGAAAGAAGAGCTTGAGATCAGCATTACGACAGCGGAAATTCAAAAACCGAAGCTGACGCGGGAATATATGGAGCATTGGTTTTCTCAGTTCCGGTACGGCGATCCCAATGATCGGGAATTTCAAAAGCGACTGATCGACACCTTTGTCAACGCAATATTTGTGTATGACGATAAGCTGGTGCTGACCTATAACTATCAGCATGGCACACAGACGATTACACTAAAGGAAGTCGAGGACTTTCTGGGTTCGGATTTGGTTGGTCTGTCTCCACCACGAAAAAGACAGCCTAATGGCTGCCTTTTTTCATTTCCACCAGATTTTAAGAGCACTTTCAGGCAAACAAACAACAGCGGTTCGATCCCGCTTATCTCCACCACGAAAAGAGACAGCCTGACGGCTGTCTCTTTTGTTTCCACCAGGTTTTAAGAGCACTTTCAGGCAAACAAACAACAGCGGACCCGCTGGGGGATCGTGTCAACCCGTTGGCAGGGCGCATAGAATGAACTGTGCCGTCAGGCACGATCATCAATGAGGGGACGATCATTCTATGGAAACCATTCAAACCGTACCCTCCCGTCACGGTGACAGCCGCTGCAAAGCGATCACCGAACTGATCGAAGCGGTCGCCGAGCAGCAGGAGGCCCTGGCTCGTATTCTGGAGGCTGAGCATAAAAAGATCGAAAAGACCATTGAGCTGTGCGGCACTGATGTGGATGACCTGGTCAAGATCGACAAGAGCGTCGAGCGTGTCCTGGCCGCAGTGACCCGCCTGGAACTGGCGCTTCAGCTGAAGCTGGACCTGTTCCACGACTGCCTCTGCCCGGATACGCCTTGTTCCGGTGACCACTCTCCCTGCCATCAGTAAACGGAATGCGGATCGGGGCCTTGTCTCCGATCCGCGCTGCACGGAAGAGAGGTGCGATCCCATGAACCGCTTTATTGCAGGCGCGCGGATCCCTGAGAACAGCGAACGCCTGTTTCCGATGCCCTGCCAGAACTGCCGATACCGGAAGAAGTGCCCCTATATCTGCGATCAGGCTCTGTGCCGTGCGGCCTGCGGGGGACGCACGGAAGCACAAGGCCTGAGGGCGGAAGCGGACCGCCTCCTGGAGTCCGTTTCCAGTGCCGAAGGGGTATGCTGTCCGCTGGACGGCGGCGGGGCTCTGGAGAAGGCACTGCTCCGGGCACTGTGTCTGGAAATGGACCAGATCGGAGATCTGGTCCGGATGACGGAATACGGCGCCTGAGAAAGCACGATTCCGCATGGATCCGGAAAACGAAACGGCCTCCCGCACATTGGAACGGCCCCTGGAGCTCTCTTCAGGCCGGCACGGGAGAAGAATCAGCGGCATTTGAGAGGCTGGGCGGCCATAAAGCCGTCCAGCCTCATTGTTGTATAAGAAAAGAGGGGGGGGGGGGGGGGGGGGGGCGCCGCGGCGGGGGGGGGGGGGGGGGGGGGCGGGGGGGGCCGGCGGGCGGGGGTAGACCGCC
>NZ_JBQHUB010000054.1:0-3459 GCF_052065415.1 Pseudoflavonifractor sp. HCP28S3_F10
GAGAGCGGTTGAGATAGCAGTCGGTGTTGATTGCGGTGAGGGTCCACCCGTTCCCATCCCGAACACGGAAGTTAAGCTCACCTGCGCCGAAAATACTTGTCTGGAGACGGATCGGGAAGATAGGTAATGCCGACACAAGGAACGGACAGTCTGCTGACTGTCCGTTTTTTGCAATCTGCCACAAGGAGGACGCAGCCATGATAATTGATTTTGAACAGATGGAGACCAAGCACCTGGAGCACTTCAAGGGCGGCGAGAAAAGCCTCAACGCCAAGATGCACGTGGATGAGAACAACAAGATCCTCTTTGGTACCCTGGAGCCGGGGGCTTCGGTGGGCTACCACCTGCATGAAACGGACAGTGAAATCATCTACATCCTTCGCGGACACGGCACGGTCCGCTATGATGAGGGCAGCGAGCAGGTGCGCGAGGGCCAGTGCCATTACTGCCCCAAGGGCCATTCCCACGGCCTTATCAACGACAGTGGCGCTGACCTGGTGTTCTTTGCTGTGGTACCTACCCATTCATAAATTTTTAATAAGAAAAGAGCGGGCTCTCCGGTTGGCATGAACAGGGAGGCCCGCTCTTTTGCATCAGTTGGAAGAAACCGTGTGTCCCAATTTCCGAATCTGGCGTTCCATCCAATGTCCCCGGAAGTAGTAGAGCAGAAAGAGCACTGAGGTGATGCACCAAGTGATGGGATAGTTGGCGATGAGGGTATCCAAAGTCCGATGATGGGGGAGGACCGTAAAGACCCAGACGATACGCAGGACACATACGCCGCCGCAGGTGAGGAGCATGGGCCGGAGGGACTCTCCGGTGCCGCGGATGACGCCGGATAGGACCTCCACAAAGATAAAAGTGCAGTAGAATGGGGCCATGATCCAAAGGATCCGCATGCCGTTGGAGATTACGCCCTGATCGCTGGAGAAAATGCGCAGAAGCGGTTGGGGAAAAGCGCAGTAGAGCAGGCTGAACAGCAGAGAGGAGATCAGAGCCATGACCAGACACACCCAGGTGCTTTTCCGTACCCGGTCATAGCGCCGGGCGCCAAAGTTCTGACTGGCAAAAGTGGTCACTGAGATACCAAAAGCGGCTGAAACCATCCAATAGAAGGCGTCCAGCTTGCCAAAGGCAGTCCAGGCCGCCATGGCGTCGGTCCCAAAGGAGTTGACACAGGACTGGATCAGCATGTTGGAAAAGGTGTACATGTCGGACTGAAGACCGGTCGGGAGCCCGATGCGCACAATGGAGCGGAGAATGTCCGGTGAGAAGCGGATCTCACTCCAGTGCAGGCAGAAAAGGGAGGCAGGATGGCAGAGGACCAGAAGTACCAGCCCGGCGCTGACCACCTGCGAGAGTACTGTGGCTAAGGCCACACCCAATACCTCCAGATGCAGGACCACCACAAAGAGCAGATCCAGCAGGATGTTAATCCCGCAGGCGGCCATCAGAAAATAAAGGGGACGTCTGGTGTCTCCCACCGCCCTGAGAACGCTGGAGCCAATGTTATAAAGGCAGGTCGCCACAGTGCCAAGGAAGTAGATCCGCAGATAGGTGAGTGCGTAGGCCATGACCTCCTCCGGCGTGCCCATGGCGGTGAGAACTGGGCGTGCCAGCAGGAGTCCCGCCGCTGTGATGGCCCCTCCGGCGGCCAGCGCCAGGGCTACGGCGGTATGTACGGTGCGGCGGAGCTCCTCCATCTGCCGGGCCCCGTAGTGCTGTGCCACGATGACGGTGGCGCCGGAGGAAAGGCCAACAAACAGGTTGATGAGAAGGTTGACCAGGGTGGCGGTGGGGCCGCCGACCGCGGCCAATGCCTCTTTGCCCACGAAGTTGCCCACAATGATGGCGTCAACCGTATTATAGAGCTGCTGAAAAAAGGTACCCAGCAGGATGGGAAAGAAAAAAGACAGGAGCTGCCGCCAGATGGGGCCCTCCGTGATTCGGTTTTGCAAAACAGCGCCTCCCCGGGAGAGAAGTCCGGGCTCTGTGCCCGCAATTAAACAGCATAATCCAACGGAAGGCGGAAGTCAACGGTTTGCGTTGACAGAGGGAGAAAAAGTGATTAAAATGATGTGTATCGTCGCTTGAGTGAGCAAGATGAGTTTGAACTGGAGTGGATACCCATGGAATTGGATTTACTGCGCTGCTCTCTGCGGGGGATCGCCGCCTATAAGCATCTGATGGATGAGCCGGTGATGGAACTGGTCATGTCCATGCTGGACGCCCTGAACGACGGCCGGGGCGAGGAGGCGGTGGAGCGCTATACCCGGCTGTTTTATACCATGCGCACGGAGGGAAAGACCGGCCTTTCAGAGTGGCTTTACGATGTGCTGCGCTACCGGGAGTCCCCCTATGCCCGGATGGTGGAGCGGGGCGGAGACGACCCGGTGCTGACCCGGGCAGCCCGCCGGGATATCGAGGTCCTTGCCCAGCTGGCTGATCTGGACTGCGGGTCTGTCATCGACCGCATCGCCGGGTGCGTGTCCGCCGGCTTCATGCCGGTGCTGGACAACCTGCCCCGCTGGGCCTGCAGCGCCAAATTCGATTTTGACGGCCTCACCGCCTTCTATCAGGCCAACGGCTCGGGTATCTTTGCCCAGTACCGAGCCTTCCTGTGGGAGGGGGGGAAGCTGTGGCCCGTGCTGGACCCGGACAGCCACACACCGGAGGAGATGATGGGCTATGAGCGCCAGCGCAGCCAGGTCATCGCCAACACCCGGGCCATGCTGGAGGGCAATCTGGTAAACAACGTGCTGCTCTACGGAGAGAGCGGCACCGGGAAATCGGCCACCGTCAAATCCCTGCTCTCCCTGCCCGGATTTGACGACCTGCGCCTCATCGAGGTGGAAAAGGATGCGCTGGGGGAGCTGCCCGACCTGATCCGTACCCTGGCGGGCCGCCGGCGCAAGTTTATCCTCTTTGTAGATGATCTGGCCTTCGATCAGGATGACCGGACCTATTCCGCCCTCAAGACCATTCTGGAGGGCGGCCTGGAGCGCCGGCCCGCCAACGTGGCCATCTACGCCACCTCCAACCGCCGCCATCTGGTGCGGCAGACCTTCAGCGACCGGGCCGGGGACGAGGTGGACGCCTCCGAGACCATCCAGGAAAAGACCTCCCTGGCCGAGCGCTTCGGCCTGCGCATCCCCTATCTGGCCATGAGCAAGGCCGAGTATCTGGACATGGTGGACCGGATGGCGGAGTACCACGGGATTCAAATGGACCGGGAGACCCTCCACGCCGAGGCCGTCAAGTGGGAGATGCATCACCCCGGCCGCACGCCCCGGGTGGTGCGGCAGTTCATCGCCAGCCTGCATCTGTAAAAAAGTTCCCTCCCCGCCGCTGAAGTGACCCCGAAAAGTTAGACAATATTTCGAAGCAAAAATTGTTCAAGCAACCGAAAGGGCTTGTTGTCTGTGAAGAGCAGGCGGCAAGCCCTTTAGCTTCGCCTTG
>NZ_JBQHUB010000055.1:0-3092 GCF_052065415.1 Pseudoflavonifractor sp. HCP28S3_F10
TCAAAGGAGCCGTTTTTATGGAATTCAGCCATTGTTACAATGCGTATTTCCACTGGAGCACCGCGGCGCTCCAGTGGAAGGTGCAAGGTTTTTGGACAATTTAGTCCAAAACCTTGCACTTGAACAAAGCTAATGAGCCTTGCAAGCCTTGGCTTTCAAGGCTTGCGGCTTTGTTCAGTACGCATTATAATACGATTGATCGGTTGGGCCGCGCTGCGGCCCTGTGAAACCGGCTGGAACCATGCTGCGCCAGAGCCCGGAACGGAGCGGCGGACGGGAAGTGAGGTCACGCAATGCTGTTCAAAAAGGATATGGAGCCCCGCTGCGCCTACTGCGCCCGGGGGACCCAACTGGAGGGGAACGCCATCCTCTGCAAGAAAAAGGGCGTGGTGGAGGCCGGAGGACATTGCCGTGCCTTCCAGTACGACCCGCTGAAGCGGGTGCCTCCCCGCCCGGCCGTGCTGGACCTGAGCCGGCTGGAGGACGAGGATTTCTCCCTGTAGCGGTGTGAGCCCCGGAGCCGGAAACCCGGCTCCGGGGCTTTTGCACAGTCCGGCCGCCTTGAATTCCTACCGCTTCTGTCGTATAATATAGGACAATGGATCATAGGCGCCGCGCGGCGGCGCACACCGGCAAAAGGACTCTAGAGAGGTGAGGACCATGAAAATTTCCACCAAGGGGCGGTACGCCCTGCGGGTCATGATCGACCTGGCGGCCCATCAGGACGACGGCCTGATTCCGCTCCACGAGATCGCGGCGCGGGAGGGGATCACAGTCAAATACCTGGAACAGATCATTGCCCTGCTCAGCCGGGCGGGCTTTCTCCAGAGCGTGCGGGGCAAGAGCGGCGGCTACCGCCTGATGCGCGCCCCCGAGGAGTATACCGTGGGGGAGATCCTGCGGGCCACTGAGGGCAAGCTGGCCCCCGCCGTGTGCGTGGAGGGGGACGGCCATCTCTGCCAGCGGGACGGGAGTTGCCCGGCCAGGGACTTCTGGAACGAGTTCTATGACACCATCAACACCTTCCTGGACAGCAAGACGCTGCGGGATTTGACGCCGGGCGGACATAGTCACAGAAGTTGAAAAATAACCTGTTGTTTTTCAACGGACAGGCGCTGCCCGCCGGCATGATATTCCTTTTGAACTTCTTTGATGATAAGCGCTGACCTGTGGGGCAAAAATAAATATGAAGATATGGCATTTCCCGCTTGACAAAGAAGATAGAAGTCTTTATAATTCATATTAAACAAGTAGGAATAATGGGGATTAAAATATAACGAGTTCCGCAAGGAGGTTTTGCTATGTATGTATACGCGGACAACGCGGCCACCACCGCCATGAGCGACGCCGCAGTCCGGGCCATGCTGCCCTATTATAAGGAAATCTACGGAAATCCGTCCAGCCTGCACAGCGTGGGCCAGCGGGCGGCCGAGGCCCTGGCCGACGCCCGCGCCCGGGTAGCCGCCTGCCTGGGAGCCCGTCCGGAGGAGATCTACTTCACCTCCGGCGGCAGCGAGGCCGACAACCAGGCCATCCGCTCTGCCGCCCTGCTGGGCGCCCGGAAGAACAAGCGCCATCTTATCTCCACGGCCATCGAACACCACGCGGTGCTCCACACCCTGAAAAAGCTGGAACGGGAGGGCTTTGAGGTCACCCTGCTGGACGTGGGACCGCAGGGGATCGTCACGCCGGAGGCGGTGGCCGCCGCCATCCGGGAGGACACTGCCCTGGTGACCGTCATGTATGCCAACAACGAGGTGGGCACCATCCAGCCCATTGCAGAGATCGGGGCCGTCTGCCGGGAGCGGGGCGTTCCCTTCCACACCGACGCCGTGCAGGCAGTGGGCCACCTGCCCATCCGGGTGGAGGAGCAGAACATCGACATGCTCTCCCTCTCGGCCCATAAATTCCACGGTCCCAAGGGCGTAGGCGCCCTCTACTGCCGGAAGGGACTGACCCTGCTGCCCTTTGTGGAGGGCGGCGCCCAGGAGCGTGGCCGCCGGGCGGGCACCGAGAACCTGGCCGGCATCGCCGGTATGGCCGCCGCGCTGGAGGAGGCCACGGCCCACCTGGAGGAGAACGCCGCTTACGTCTCCGGCCTGCGGGACAAGCTCATCGACGGCCTGTCGAAAATCCCCCACAGCAGGCTCAACGGCGACCGGGACCGCCGGCTGCCCGGCAACGTGAACTTCTGCTTTGAGGGCATCGAGGGTGAGAGCCTCCTGCTGCTGCTGGACGCCAAGGGTGTGGCGGCCTCCTCCGGGTCGGCCTGTACCTCCGGTTCCCTGGATCCCAGCCACGTGCTGCTGGCCCTGGGCCTGCCCCACGAGGTGGCCCACGGCTCCCTGCGGCTGACCCTGAGCGAATACAACACCCCCGAGGAGGTGGACCACATCCTGTCCGTGGTCCCCGGCGTGGTGGACTATCTGCGCGATATCTCTCCCGTGTGGGAGGAACTTGAAAAAGGAGTGAAGGCACATGTTATATAGTGAGAAGGTCATGGACCACTTCCAGCATCCCCGCAACCTGGGCAAGATGGAGGACGCCGACGGCATCGGCGAGGTGGGCAATGCCAAGTGCGGCGATATTATGAAGATGTATATCAAGGTGAAGGACGGTATTATTACCGATGTGAAGTTCAACACCTTCGGCTGCGGCTCGGCCATTGCCACCAGCTCCATGGCCACCGAACTGGTGAAGGGCAAGCCCATCACCGAAGCGGTGAAGCTCACCAACCAGGCGGTGGTGGAGGCCCTGGACGGTCTGCCTACCCACAAGATCCACTGCTCCGTGCTGGCTGAGGAGGCCATCAAGGCGGCGGTCAAGGATTACTATGACCGACACGGCATTTCCTATGACGAGAAGGAGCTGGAGAGCGCCCCGGAGTGTCCCTGCTGCCACTGAGATGAAGAACATCAAGAAGTCCGCTGTTTCCAAAGGGAAACGGCGGACTTTTCTGTTTGGCGCATGAAACCGGAAGTGGGGGGGGGGGGGGGGGGGGGGGGGGGGGGGGGGGGGGGGGGGGGGGGGGGGGGGGGGGGGGGGGGGGGGGGGGGGGGGGGGTGGGGGGGGGGGGGGGGGGGGGGGGGGGG
>NZ_JBQHUB010000056.1:0-2801 GCF_052065415.1 Pseudoflavonifractor sp. HCP28S3_F10
TGTAAATTTCGTAGCCACAAGTCCATCTGCACGGGGAAAGAAGTCCACCTTCACGGGAAATGAGGCCCACTCTCGCGGGCATGAGGTCCACCGAGAGCAGAGGGGCTTTTGCCCCTCTGCTCCGTAGAATCAAACTCGGTTCCAGCGGTCAATAATCTTTCTGGATTGCTCCCAAATATCCTGCTCACTCCAGGTATATCCGTCGCCAGGTTCCTCGGAGAACAGCGCAAGGATCTCTTCCTTAGCATGTTCGGCGTTCTTCGCATTGAGGAACCAGCTTTGCAGATCCGTGTCCAACATCTGGCGGGTAATCGTCACCTCAATCACCAGCCTCTCCAGGAACAGCTCCCATGCTTCTCAAGCCATGGCGTTCCCTCATGGAGACCTTGCCATCAATCAGAACCTCATAGGCATTGTGGACGATGCGGTCCATAATAGCCTCAGAAATAGGGCTTCGGTCATCAGAGTCAGGATTAATGCGCTCGTACC
Organism: Pseudoflavonifractor sp. HCP28S3_F10; assembly: GCF_052065415.1. Lineage (NCBI taxonomy): Bacteria > Bacillati > Bacillota > Clostridia > Eubacteriales > Oscillospiraceae > Pseudoflavonifractor > Pseudoflavonifractor sp. HCP28S3_F10. Next base: position 490 of record NZ_JBQHUB010000056.1, read on the forward strand.
ATTCATCCGTGTTGTATTGGGTACAGAAGATGGTCGCACCCCGGTCGCTGCGCATCTCAACAATCTCCAGCAGGTTGTAGGATTCCTGAGGTGTCAGGCAGCGGATAAGCCACTCATCCAGAATCAGCAGATCGTACTTTCGGTAGCTTTTAATCAGTTTCTTCAGCTCTCCGCTTGCCTGTGCCAGGCTCAATTCCTCCAACAGTTCCGGGAGTCGGATATATCGCACAGACTTGTATTTGCGGCAGGCCGCGTTTCCAAGAGCGCAGGCCAGAAAGGTTTTTCCGCTGCCGGAAGCGCCTTTTAAGATAATGTGGTGGCCGTCTTCAATGTATTTGCATGTGGCAAAGCGGAGAATTTGGGTTTTGTCCAATCTGCGGTCTTCGTGGTATTCAATATCCTCAATCATGGCGCCGGGAGCGGCAAAATGTGCTTCCCGGATGCAGCGTGCCAGTTTGTTCTGCTGGCGCCTGTTCCATTCCGCATCAACCATCAGGGCAAACCGTTCTTCAAACCCAAGCATGCTGTATGCAGCCGGATCGCCTAGCTGGCGCTCAAATTCAGCGGCCATTGCGCTGAAACGCATTGCCTTCAGCGCCTCAATGGTGGAGTTGTTCATCATTTGCTGCTACCTCCTTTTCGGAAGTAGGCAGCGCCGCGGGTTATGCCGTGCCGGGTGTTGGCCTTAGGAACCTCCGGCTTTTTCGGCGTGGCAACCTTGTCTTGCCCATTCTTGAGAATGGTACTGAGCGTTCGGATGGACGGCGTAGAAGTGAACGCCAACAGCCGCTCGCAGGCATTTTCCAACCGTGCTGCACCATAGCGGTCTGCCAGCCTTGTTATACTGGCACAGGCCTTATAGCCTTGCTCGGTTTCTTTTCCGCTTGTGAGGAAATATCGGACAACAGAAGCGGTATGTTCACCAACAGAGCTGCCCCAGGATGTGAACTCGCTTTCGTTGTAATTCAGATACTTCCTATGTTCCGGCGTCATATGCTCCGGCTTTACCACAGGATCGCGAAGTACCGTTCGGTGCCGTGCATGCATAGCAACTCTGGTGCCGCGGTAGAAAACCTCAACCGCGTTTTTGGTCAGGCGCAGGTTCACCTTTTCGCCAATCAGATCAAAGGGGACGGAGTATTTGTTCATGCCATCAAAAACCAGGTAATCAGGCCCAACCGTTATATCAGGAGGCCAGACAGCTGGCTCATATGCGGCAGTCGGAAGAGGCTTCATAAACTCCTGCTCTTCGGTCAGAAAGGCGCTTCTGCGGCAGCCTTCGCGCTTTTTAAACGGGCGGTCATTCAATTCTTCCAGCTTCTCAGCCACCGCTTCCTGCGCTTCGCGTATGGAAAAGAACCGTCGGTCCCGTAGCGCCGCCAGGATCCAGGTTGAAGCAAACTTCACAGTTCCTTCTGCCAAGGGCTTGTCCTTAGGGTGCTCCACTCTGGCTGGGACAATCGCAGTATCGTAATGCTCAGCCAGTTCCTGGTAACTCCGGTTAAGAACTGTTTCATACCGGGTATTTTTCGTTACACCGGTCTTCAGATTATCCGGGATCAGCAGCCGGGTCACACCGCCGAAGTAGCTGTAGGCATGGGCATGACAAAGAAGCCAGTTTTCCAGCTTCATGTCGTCACAGGCCTCGGCATAGGCATAGCAGCTGCAAGGTAGAACCGCAACAAACAAATATGCCTTGGAGACATCCCCGGTAACCGGGTCATAGATATCCAGCGTGTTGCCGGCCCAGTCCACCTGCATAGCATCTCCCGGCTTGTGCTGGATCCGCATGGTTGCCTTGGTAATCCGCGCCCATTGCCTGTATTTCTCGCAGAACTGTGTGTACATGTACGGTGTGGTACCGTCATTTTCGCATCGTCTGCAATACTCTGTCCACAACAGCGTCAAATTTACACCCGGACGTGCTAACTCCTTATGGATGTAGGGATAGTCCGGCTGGGTGTAAAGTGTCTCCGCTGTAGACTTTTCTGGGAAGAGGATTCGCTTCAGCATTTCGTTGGTAACGGTGTCATCCAACGGCCAACTTACTCCTGCTTTCTCTGCTGCAACTCGCACTTCCCGGATCGTATCTCTGGAACAATGCAATGCTGCTGCAATACTCCTCTGCCCATTTTGGGGGTCGTTGCTTAATCGCAAGATTTCTCGGTAGTTTACCATCTCGGCAGCCTCCTTGGTAATAGTCACGACATCGCGTGCTACTACCATTATAAAGGCTCTGATTTAGCCGGACTCCTTCACCGTGACGGTGGACTTGTTTATCCGTGAAGATGGACCGGAAACTCCGTGCAAGT
>NZ_JBQHUB010000057.1:0-2577 GCF_052065415.1 Pseudoflavonifractor sp. HCP28S3_F10
GCCGCAAGGACCGGATGGATCGGCGTATGCGTGAAAAATCGGACGGCGGGGTGCGTCCGTCCGGGATGTGTGTGAATGTGGAACGGCGGGGCGAGGGCGCCCCGCCCTACGCCTGCACCATGCGAGCGCGGCGAAAAACCATCTTGATTTTGATGGCACCGTGGGAGCGGACTTTGGATAGGGAGGGAGTCCAGAGGGAGGGCTGGGCCTCCCTCTGGCCCTTTTCTTCCCCCTTTCTTTTCGGGAAAAGAAAGGGGCGCCGTCCGCGCAGGACAACGTCTCCGCCCGCCCGCAGGCGGGCCAACCCCCCTCTCCGTAAAATTCTATGCCGTAAGAATGCACTAAGAATAAACTAAGTTTGTCTACATAAGGATATGCTTTGCTTACCAGAGACAAGGGGAGGCAAGGCATATGGAAAAAACGAATCATCTCAGCATTCGTACCGACAAGACCCTCCATGACAAGCTCCAGTATATTGCGGCTTATGAAGGACGATCCATGAGCGGTCAGATCCTGTACCTCATCCAGAAGTGTATCCGGGAGTTTGAGAAGGAGCACGGGCCTATTGAGGCGGGGGATGTGAAATGAGCCGGGCGCTGTCGGTCCTGCTGGACCTGCTTTTCCCGCCCAAATGCGTGTTCTGCGGAAAACTGCTGCGCTCCGGCGAGCGGGAGGTCTGCGCCGCCTGCGGCCGGGACCTGCCCTGGCTCACCGGGGCGGCGGGGGAACAGCGGTGCGAGTTCGTGTCCCTGGCCGTATCCCCTCTGCGCTATGAGGGAGCGGTGCGGGAGTCCATCCACCGCTACAAATTCAGCGGGAGACAGGGCTATGCCGGGGCCTACGGCAAGCTGGTGGCGGGCTGCGTGCGGGAGCACCTCTCCGGCCGCTGGGACCTGATCACCTGGGTCCCCCTGTCGCCGGGGCGCAGGAAGGAGCGGGGCTATGACCAGGCCTTCCTGCTGGCCTCCGCCGCGGCACTGGAGCTGGGGGATGTGGCGGTGGAGACATTGCGCAAGAGCCGCAACAACCCGGCCCAGTCGGGCATCCGGGATGAGGCCGCCCGCCGGGCCAATGTGCTGGGGGCCTATGAGATCGTGGACCCGGAGCTCATCCGGGGCAGGCGGGTCCTGCTGCTGGACGACGTGATCACCACCGGCTCCACCGTGTCCGAATGCGCCCGGGTACTGCGCACATTCGGCGCGGAGGACGTGGTGTGCGCCACGCTGGCCCGGGCGCATTGACCGGCGTATCGCGCTTTTTTGCGCCGGGCCGGAAAATGGAATGAAAAATTAAGAAAAATCCTGTTGAAATACGGGTGAAATCTCTCTATAATGTTAATGTTAAGCCAGAGCTGTAATTAGGTGATTAACAATGAGTTTTTGGGAAAAAATAAAGGAAAAGTTCAAGAGACTACGAGGTGTGGGTATGTTCAGCAAGGATATCGGCATTGATCTGGGTACGGCCTCCATTCTGGTGTATGTGGCGGGCAAGGGCGTGGTGCTCCGGGAGCCCTCCGTGGTGGCCCTCCATAAGGATACCGGCAAGCTGCTCAAGGTGGGCACCGAGGCCCAGCAGATGCTGGGCAAGACCCCCGGCAATATCGTGGCCATCCGTCCCCTGCGGGAGGGCGTGATTTCCGATTACGACATGACCGAGCGGATGCTCAAGGAGTTTATCCGCAAGGTGACCTCCTTCCGGCTGTTCAAGCCCCGTATCGTCATCTGCGTCCCCTCCGGCATCACCGAGGTGGAGGAGCGGGCCGTCATTGACGCGGGCATCCAGGCCGGCGCCCGCCGGGTCTATCTGATCGAGGAACCTCTGGCCGCCGCCATCGGCGCGGGCATCGATATCACCCGGCCCGACGGCCATATGATCGTGGATATCGGCGGCGGCACCTCCGATATCGCAGTGATCTCCCTCAGCGGCATCGTGGAGTCCACCTCCATCAAGATCGCCGGCGACCAGTTCGACGAGGCCATCATCAAGTACATCCGCCGCAAGCACAACGTGCTCATCGGCGAGCGCACCGCCGAGGAGCTGAAGGTCAAGATCGGCTGCGTGTTCCCCCGGCCGGAGGAGCAGTCCATCGAGATCAAGGGCCGTTGCCTGATGACCGGCCTGCCCCGGGTGTTCACCGTCACCTCCAGCGAGATGATTGAGGCCTTTGAGGAGCCCGCCACCCGCATTCTGGAGGCCATCCACGGCGTACTGGAGCGCACGCCCCCCGAGCTGGTGGCCGACATCGCCACCAACGGTATCGTGATGACCGGCGGCGGCAGCCTGCTGTGGGGCTTTGACAAGCTCATCGAGTCCCATACCGGTATCGAGACCCATGTGGCGGACGACGCCATCTCCTGCGTGGCCTACGGCACCGGCAAGAGCCTGGAGACCATCGGCGATATGCAGGACGGCACCATGAACCTGTCCCGCCGGAAGCAGATGAACTAAACTGGATACAAAGGCGGGGGGGGGGGGGGGGGGGGGGGGGGGGGTTTTTTTTTTTGGGGTTTTGCTCGGGGTCACAGTGTAAAAATAAAAATCGCGGGCCCCCCCTATTTTTAATATTAAAATGGTGAT
>NZ_JBQHUB010000058.1:0-2251 GCF_052065415.1 Pseudoflavonifractor sp. HCP28S3_F10
ACATTTATATGGTCTGCACCACGTGGGTGGGGACGCGGGTTATATGCTAGACAAGTTGCCCGGCCGAGCCCGGACGCCGCCGCGGCCGGGCCCCCCGCCCCCCCCAGGCCAGGTGGGGCGTGACGATACAGTTGGGCGCGCCGATGAGGGGATCGCCGGAGCGGGGCGGCTCCTGTTCCAGCACATCCATGGCGGCACCGCCCACCTTGCCGGAGCACAGGGCATCCCGCAGGTCGGCGCCGTTGATCAGAGGTCCCCGGGCGGTGTTGATGAGCAGGACGCCGTCCTTCATCCGGGCGATGGCGTCCCGGTCAATGAAGCCCCGGTTCTCCTCGGTCAGGGGGCAGTGGAGGGAGATAACGTCGGATCGGGAGAACAGCTCCTCCACGGTCACGGCCCGTACCCCGTCGGCGGGAAGTACATGGGCGGAGGTGGTGACCACCTCCATGCCGAAGGCGGCGGCGATCCTGGCGACAGCCCGCCCGATGGAGCCGAAGCCGATGATGCCCATGGTCTTGCCGGCAAGCTCGGAGAGGGGGCGCTGCCAGTAGCAGAAGTCGGCGCATGTCTGCCAGGCGCCGGACTTCACGCTCTCGCTGTGGAGCCCCGCATGGTTGGTCAGCTCCAGCAGAAGGGCAAAGGTGTGCTGGGCCACGGCGTCGGTGCTGTAGGCGGGGACGTTGGTGACCACCACGCCGTGCTCCCGGGCGGCGGCCAGGTCCACCACATTGTAGCCGGTGGCGGTGACGCCCACATAGCGCAGGTTAGGGCAGGCCTCAAAAACAGCGCGGTCCAGCAGGACCTTGTTGGTAAAAACGATCCCGGCGCCGCCGATGCGTGGGACCGTCTCCTGCGGGCCGGTGCGGTCGTAGACTGTCAGGTCTCCGTAAGCCTCCAGAGGCGACCAGTCCAGGTCGCCGGGGTTGAGCGTGTGTCCGTCCAGAACGACGAGCTTCATAGCAGATTCCTCCAGAATGGCCGGGACGGGGCGGTTCTTTTACCCCTTCAGGGCCGAATAACGATATAGTACCAGATTTTGACCGCTTTGCAATGGCGGCGGCAAAAAAAGTCTTGACTCTGACGTAACGTCAACTGATATCATACCCTCAGCGGACAAAGGAGGGAAGCATATGGAGTACTCGATCCAGGAGCTGTCGCGCCTGTCCGGGGTGACTGCCCGCACCCTGCGCTGGTACGACAAGATCGGTCTGCTCAAGCCCCGCCGGGTGGCGGAGAGCGGCTACCGCTATTACGGCGCGGCGGAGGTGGACCGTCTGCAGGACATCCTGTTTTACCGGGCTCTGGGGGTAGAGCTGGCCCGGATCAGGCAATGCCTGGACGATCCCGCCTTTGACCGTCTGGCCGCACTGCGCAGCCATCTGACCGCTCTGGAGGGCGAGAAGGCGCGGCTGGAACAGCTTATCCGATCGGTACGGGACACCATCGGAGCACAGGAAAGGAATGAGATCATGCACGACGAACAGAAATTCGAGGCGTTCAAGCGCCGGGCTGTGGAGCACAATGAGGAGACCTACGGAAAGGAGGCCAGGGAGAGGTACGGCGACCGCCAGGTGGATGACGCCAACCGGGCAGTGCTGGGCCTGACCGGGGAGCAATATCAAATGTGGAACGAACTGGAGGAGGAGATCCGGGGCCGGCTGGAGGACGCCGTCCACGCCGGGCTGGACCCAACCGGCGAAGAGGGGCGGGAGATCGTCCGGCTCCACCGCCGCTGGCTGGAGGTCACCGTGAAGCCGTGTGACGGGGCCCGCCAGCGGGGGATCGCGGAGCTCTATGTGGCGGATGAGCGTTTTGCTGCTCACTATGACAGGAACGTGCCCGGCTGTGCCCGCTTTCTGCGGGACGCAGTGGTGCGCTGGGCGGAGTAAGACTGCCATGACAGGCAAAGGAGCCCGGGGCCTCACAGCTCCGGGCTCCTTTACAGTTTCACAAAGCGGCGTGGACGTTGGGATTTCAAGAAATTTCCTTGCGTTTTAGTGTAGAAAAAGGCCCCCGCCTTTTGGCGGGGGCCTGGAGCTGGAGGCCGGACTTGAACCGGCGACCTATTGATTACGAATCAATTGCTCTGCCAACTGAGCTACACCAGCATATGTGGTTGAAGGGGTCTCAACAGAAAAATAATATAGCATATTTTTGGGGATCCGTCAATCCGTTTGACTGTTTTTCCGGAAGGGAAAAGCGGGCCCCCCCCCCCCGATGGCGGGGGGCCGCGGCGGGCTATCCAACAGTG
>NZ_JBQHUB010000059.1:0-2051 GCF_052065415.1 Pseudoflavonifractor sp. HCP28S3_F10
CATGGCTTCACGCCGCCGGTGAGTTCCGATACGGCGGAGAGGCCCTGCCGCGCGGCGATCTCCCGCAGGCCGTCCCGCACCTTGATGGGGGCGAAGGGATCGGCGAAGCAGGCGGTGCCCACCGCCACGGCGGAGGCGCCGGCCAGCATAAGCTGGGCCGCGTCCTCTCCCTTGCTGACGCCGCCCATGCCCAGCACGGGGATGTTGACGGCATTGGAGACCTCCCACACCATCCGCACCGCCACGGGCAGCACGGCGGGGCCGGACAGGCCGCCGGTGTTCATCTTCAGGATGGGGCGGCGGGTGTTCACATCAATGCGCATGCCCCGCAGGGTATTGATGAGGGAGAGGGCGTCGGCCCCCGCCCCCTCCACCGCCCGGGCAATCTTGGTGACGTCGGTGACGTTGGGGGAGAGCTTGACCATCACGGGCACGCTGCCCGCGTGGGCCTTGGCCATCTGGGTCACCTCAGCGGCCAGCTCGGGCCGGGTGCCGTAGGCCAGGCCCCCCGCCTTCACATTGGGGCAGGAGATGTTGACCTCGATCATATCCACACCGGCGGCGGAGAGCTTCTCGCACATAATACCGTACTCCTCGGGGGTATTGCCCGAGATGTTGGCGATGACCTTCACGTCGTACTGCCGCAGGAAGGGCAGCTCGTGGGTGATGAAAGCGTCCACGCCGGGGTTCTGAAGGCCCACAGAGTTGAGGATGCCCATGGGGGTCTCGGCAATGCGGGGGGCGGGATTGCCCTCCCGCGGGTGGAGGGTGAGGCCCTTGGCACAGATGCCGCCCAGCTCGCTGAGATCGTAGAACTGTCCGTACTCCCGGCCGAAGCCGAAGGTGCCCGAGGCCACCACCACCGGGTTCTTCATGGTCATTCCGGCCAGAGTCACGCTCATATTCACATCAGGCATTCCAGTCCACCTCCCTGGCGTCAAATACCGGGCCGTCCTTGCAGGCGTGCTTCATGGTACCGTCGGCCATGGGCACGGCGCACACCAGACAGGCGCCCACGCCGCAGCCCATCCGCTCCTCCATGGAGACCTGGCAGGCCACGCCGTATTCATCGCATACCTTCACGATGGACTTGAGCATGGGCTTGGGACCGCAGGCCAGCACGGCGGTATAGCCCCCCTCAGAGAGCTTGTCCCGCACCACCGCGTCCACAAAGCCGTGGTAGCCCAGGGTACCGTCGTCGCTGGCCACCGACACGCTTTTGCACACGGCGCCCAGCTCATCCAGCAGCATGGCCCGGTCAGCCGAACGGAAGCCCACCACCGCGTGGACCTCTCCGGCGGCCTTCCGCGCCGTGTACAGCATGGGAGGCACACCGATGCCGCCGCCCACCACGATGATCTTCTCCCCGGAGGGGTCGAAGCCGTGGCCCAGGGGGCCCATCACGTCCAGTTTGTCCCCCGCCTCCCGGTAGGAGAGCCACTCGGTGCCCTCGCCCCGGACCTCAAAGACCAGAGTGAGCCGGGTGTCCTCCACATTGCACACCGAGATGGGCCGGCGGAGCAGGCGGCTGTGTCCGCACTTCACATGGACGAACTGGCCGCACTGAGCCGCCCGGGCCAGTTCCCCGGCCTCTAGCGTCAGGGCGTAAGCATAGGGATTGAGCTTCTCCGCACGGAGTACGGAGCAAATCTGTTCCATTGGCATAAAAAGACTCCTTCTTCCGCCGGGCAGTCCGGCGGGGGAATTTGTTTTGAGGCCCTGTCCGGGGCAGGGGATTATTTCGCCCCACGGGGGCGGGACGGGGGCCGCGCTCGCCGCGCAGGCGTCCTGCGCGGACGGCGCCCCCTTTCTTTTCGCCAAAAGAAAGGGGGAAAAGAAAGGCCCAGAGGGAGGCCCAGTAGGGCAGGGCGCCCTCGCCCCGCCGTCCCACATTCACACACATCCCGGACAGACGCACCCCGCCGTCCGATTTTTCACGCATACCCCGAATGATCCCCATCCGGCCCTTGCGGCGGGGGGGGGGGGGGGGCCGCCCCGCCACCAAAAAAAAAAAAAAAAAAAAAAAAAAAACCACACCCGACCACACAAGT
>NZ_JBQHUB010000060.1:0-2042 GCF_052065415.1 Pseudoflavonifractor sp. HCP28S3_F10
AAAGGCTCTGATTTAGCCGGACTCCTTCACCGTGACGGTGGACTTGTTTATCCGTGAAGATGGACCGGAAACTCCGTGCAAGTGGACTTTATAACCCGAAATTTACATTTGCCCTCTACTACGGGTAAATGCTCCAAATGCCAAACACCAGGGCAGAAAAATTCCCTCCTCGCTTACTACTACAACCGGCAGGGGGCAAAATGGCCGGGAGCGGAGCCGGACAACAAAAAAAGCAGTAAATCTTTTTCAAGACTTACTGCTTTCGCTGGCCGCGTCGGTGGCGGCTGGTATTCAGTTTTTATGACTTGTCCGGTGGTTCGTCAAGCCGGAACTTGAATTGACAGTCAATTAACCGCTACTTTACATAGTCCTCCACCTCGGCGTTGACCTGCCCGTTCACTTTTGAGAAATAGCGGATATATCCGGCGTAGTGGAGCAGGACAGCGTTCACGGCTTCTGGGTCGCCCTCACGGGCTTTGAGGATTGTTTCATAGGGGAGAAGTCTACTCATACCGGCTCACCCCCATTTCTTCGCGTAGCCGCTGCAAGGCAAGCTGGATATGCCGCCCCGCTGTGCTGCGTGACCGGCCAATACACGCGCCGATCACGCGCTGCGGCTGGCGCAGAAAGTAATAGCGCAGGATTTCTTCCCGCGTCTGCTCCGGCAAAACAGAGATCGCGTCGGCAAGGGCGGCGTTGCAGAGCAGGACGGTCTGACCGCAGACGGTAAATGGGTATTCCTCGTCCGGCTCCGACGCGGCAAACTGGACAAACTTCTCGTTCATCAGATAGTCAAGGGAAACTTGCCGTTCCCATTGCCGTTTAAGCTTCAAAATCTTGTCCAAGGCGGCACAGCGGATAACAGTCTTGCAAAAGGCGTTGTACCTGCGCTGGATATATTCTTGATAGGCTATCTGGTCGGTCATGGAAATTCCCCTTTCTGAATAATAGTGCGGGGCGGTGGCACTTCTTGCTGTCGCCCCTTGATTGCCTACCAGCAAAGGCGGGCGGGGCTGTCAACGGCTGCGCATATGCGCCGTTCATCTTGACCGTTGACTGGCTCGGCTGGGTTTGCTATTTACCCGACAAACTTGAATTTATTTTAAGCTATCACGTTTTACCTTCTTAAGCCTTACTATCATTACCATAGGAATTTCTTTGTTGGTTTTAAAACATTCTTCATAAAATCCATCAATGACAAATCCAGCTCTAAAACAAAGGTTAAAAATATCTTGTATGGAACGATGATAATAAATCTGCTCTTTCGGTTGCCCTTCAATCGCTATATCATAGTAACTGTGCGGTGTCATATATTTTTCAGTCAACGTGACAAAACAAGGGTGTTGCGTTGCAAAGACAAAAATTCCGCTTTCCTGCAACAGTTCATAAACAGCCATAAGAAGTGGTTCAATATCCGTAATATCCATAATTGCCATATTAGAAACTGCTTTCGTAAAGGCTCGATTTCTTTTTAATTCTAATATACTTTTTCTATCGGTCGCATCCGCCACACAAAATTCAATTTGTTTTGCATATTGTGATTGCCGTCTTTTAGCCAATTCTATCATTTTTTTGCTGTAATCAAAAGCGACAACCGAAGCGCCTCTTTGTGCAAGATACGAAGAATAATTTCCATTGCCACACGCAATATCCAAAATGTAATCCGCAGGATTAGGAGATAGAAGTTCCGTTACTTTGGGACGCACTACCTCTCTGTGAAATTCATTAGATTCGTCACCCATTGCATTATCCCAAAATTGTGCGTTCTCCTCCCAGATTTTTTTACTTTCCTCTGTTCCCATGTTCTCTCCCACTCCCCAAATTTGCTTTTTTGCTTCCATTAAATCTTCCTTACTATATTCCATTGTTACCCTCCATAACTTCTGATTGTTGCCGTCTTGACGATTATGTATCTTTACATTACCTTCTGAAACATATGGCGCACCTTGTCCAGGCGGCTGTTTGGACGGCGGGGCTGGATGACCGGCTGACCGACAGCGGCCTGATATCCTTTCAGCTCTGTAAGGCATACGCTCCGCCCG
>NZ_JBQHUB010000061.1:0-1739 GCF_052065415.1 Pseudoflavonifractor sp. HCP28S3_F10
CGGGCGGAGCGTATGCCTTACAGAGCTGAAAGGATATCAGGCCGCTGTCGGTCAGCCGGTCATCCAGCCCCGCCGTCCAAACAGCCGCCTGGACAAGGTGCGCCATATGTTCAGTAAGATTCCTTGATACGCCACAGCAAGGATGGTTATTGCATTTCCCTGCCTTTCGTGGTAAAATGTAGTTGTAAACCACCAGAGAAAACAACAACCCTGCTACCCCCCGTTATCACCACCGATAACAATTTGATAACAGCCCATCGTATAGGGCTGGATAATATGGACACATCAAATAATCAAAAAAATGAGGTATCAAATTTATGAAGCAAAATCCGTTAAATATGATGCCCAACAACGAGTGGGAATAATTTCAGAGGGGCCAGGAAGCCTTGAAAATCAAGGGCTTTTCACCGCCTGAACCTCTCTGTGGCAACGATTTGGCAACATTTTTTCATTATTCAAAGATAAAGAGCTAACTGATTTTGATTAAGTCAGTTAGCTCTTTTTTATAGTAGTTGCCGACTGGTTCGCCGATCAAAGCGCCGAGAAAGATTATGACAATAGTCCGGATGCTATAACTGGACATTGGCTGTAAAACCGAATATAATATCCATCAAGCATGAGCAATATGTTTATAGGCACCTTCAGTTGTGATCGCACCGTAACACCTGAAGCCTTATTTTTTTGAAAATACCAGCCCAAACGATTATTCGGATTGAATATATTAGCGAAAGAGTATGAGCAGCCTCTTATATGAAACGGTTTTAAGAATCTCATGTTTTTGCACGGAGGTATATTTTGATGAACGGAAGGCTATGGGCGTCACTTTATGATCAACCGCCGGAAAAGATGGACAGTTGTATGGTGGAAAATCTTATAAGAGCCTCGGAGAAGCCTCAAAATGTTCGTGCTGAATTAGTTTGCCGGGCTGCTGATGGTGACGAAAACGCAAAGGGGGCGTTTTTGGAATCGCTCATGCCGGTCATGCTTTCCAGAATGAAAAAATATGCTGATATGATTGGATATCCAACGGTTGTCATGAAAGCGGTTGCCGGAAGTGTTGAAGAATATCTGGATTTTGTCAAGTGGGATTCGGATGAGAACATCGAGCATAACCTGATCAGGCAGATGCAGTACGCTACCACTCGCGAGTGCCGCCGTTACCGAATGATTCACGCAAAGGAATTGCTATCCCATAAGCTGGACGCCAGATCCGAAGCTGAGTATCACACAATCCGGGATAAGCTGAAAATTTCTGACGAGGAAAGATTTGCAGATGCCTGGCTTGATATGAGCGACAGAGACCGCAGGATCATTTGTATGAGGTTTGGTGTGGAGGACGGAAAAAGCAAAACTTTGGAGGAGGTTGCTTCCGCTTTCCATATTTCCAGGGAACGCGTCAGCCAGATAGAAAAGAAATTCATTCGCCGGCTGAGCGGAGGATGTGTTTTTTCAAAGAAAATGCCGGTGGATATGGAGTAGTCATCGCAAATCCTCCAGCCCTTGTATTGATAGCGCAGCGCTTTTCTTGGATAACCTGCCGTTTTACGCGCTGAACAACGTGAACAGACAGCAGGGCTTTTATTCCGATCCGCAATAACAGAGATAACGAAGAAGAACGCCCCCGCCGGTCTGAAGTGACCCCGAAAAGTTAGACAATATTTCGAAGCAAAAATTGTTCAAGCAACCGAAAGGGCTTGTTGTCTGTGAAGAGCAGGCGGCAAGCCCTTTAGCTTCGCCTT
>NZ_JBQHUB010000062.1:0-1661 GCF_052065415.1 Pseudoflavonifractor sp. HCP28S3_F10
GAGCAGCGGTGGACTGTATTCGAGTGAGAATGCCGGAATAAGTAGCGAGAATTATGTGGGAATCATAATGGCCGAAAATCTAAGGTTTCTTGGGGAAGGTTCGTCCGCCCAAGGTAAGCCGGGAGCTAAGGCGAGGCCGCGAGGCGTAGTCGATGCACATACGGTAGAAATTCCGTAGCCGCCGAACTTTAAGCACGCTGACACTTTGGAATAGAGGGACCCGGGCGTTGGTTGACCCGGGCGAAAGGGACCGAAACTATAGTAGGGAAGTCCTCGATGTCCAGAGGCGAGAAAAGGCGTGAGGTATACTAAGGCGCCCGTACCGCAAACCGACACAGGTAGATGAGGAGAGAATCCTAAGGCCAACGGGAGAAGGGTTGTTAAGGAACTCGGCAAATTGGCCCCGTAACTTCGGGATAAGGGGCGCCTCCTACGGGAGGCCGCAGTGAAAAGGCCCAAGCAACTGTTTACCAAAAACACAGGTCTATGCTAAATCGAAAGATGACGTATATGGGCTGACGCCTGCCCGGTGCTGGAAGGTTAAGAGGAGAGCTTAGCCGCAAGGCGAAGGTTTGAATTGAAGCCCCAGTAAACGGCGGCCGTAACTATAACGGTCCTAAGGTAGCGAAATTCCTTGTCAGGTAAGTTCTGACCCGCACGAATGGCGTAATGATTTGGGCACTGTCTCGACAGCCCACCCGGCGAAATTGTTGTACTGGTGAAGAAGCCAGTTACCCGCAACTAGACGGAAAGACCCCATGGAGCTTTACTGTAGCTTAATACTGGAAATCGGTAAATCATGTACAGGATAGGTGGGAGGCTTGGAAGCCTGGGCGTCAGCTCAGGTGGAGCCGTCCTTGGGATACCACCCTTGATTTGCTGGTTTTCTAACCTGCGGCCCTGAATCGGGTCGGGGGACACTGTTAGGTGGGCAGTTTGACTGGGGCGGTCGCCTCCAAAAAGGTAACGGAGGCGCTCAAAGGTTCGTTCAGCACGGACGGAAATCGTGCAGTGAGTGTAAACGCAAAAACGAGCCTAACTGCGACACCGACGGGTGGAGCAGTAACGAAAGTTGGAGTTAGTGATCCGGCGGTATGCAAGTGGAAGTGCCGTCGCTCAACGGATAAAAGCTACCCTGGGGATAACAGGCTGATCTCCCCCAAGCGTCCACAGCGACGGGGAGGTTTGGCACCTCGATGTCGGCTCGTCGCATCCTGGGGCTGAATTCGGTCCCAAGGGTTTGGCTGTTCGCCAATTAAAGCGGCACGCGAGCTGGGTTCAGAACGTCGTGAGACAGTTCGGTCCCTATCTGTTGCGGGCGTAAGAGATTTGAAGGGAGCTGTCCTTAGTACGAGAGGACCGGGATGGACGTACCTCTGGTGCACCAGTTGTCCTGCCAAGGGCATAGCTGGGTAGCTATGTACGGACGAGATAAACGCTGAAAGCATCTAAGCGTGAAACTCCCCCTAAGATGAGATCTCTCACTCTTCATGAGGTAAGGCTCGATGTAGACTACATCGTTGATAGGCCGGAGGTGGAAGTGTGGTAACACATGCAGCTGACCGGTACTAATAAGCCGAGGGCTTGACCTTAACAAGAAGCAATGCAGGCGCTTGCGGAGTGTGAAATCAACTACATTGTTCGGTTTTGAGGGTGCAGGA
>NZ_JBQHUB010000063.1:0-1575 GCF_052065415.1 Pseudoflavonifractor sp. HCP28S3_F10
GCGGGGGCGTTCTTACACGGCCGGAGGCCGGAGCAGGGGGGAGCGCCCATGGCCGGACGGTTCTGGTAAAAACGGCAGAAAGAATTGCGTAGCAGAGCTGCAAATCGAGCGAAATGTACCTTTTACATCCCGAGGCGGAGCGAGTATAATACGTGGGAAACAGAAACAAGGGGGAAGGGGCGCGATATCCATGAACCGTGATCTGACGGTGGGACGGCCGGGGGCCGTACTCTGCCGGTTCTGCCTGCCGCTGTTCGGCAGCGTCATCTTTCAGCAGCTCTACAACATCGCGGACAGCCTGATCGCGGGCAAGTTTGTAGGGGAGAACGCTCTGGCGGCCGTGGGAAACAGCTATGAGATTACGCTGATCTTCCTGGCCTTTGCCTTTGGATGCAATATCGGCTGCTCTGTGGTGGTCTCCCGTTTTTTCGGCGCGAAGGAGTATGACAGGATGAAGACCGCCGTCTATACCGCCATGATTGCCAGCGTGGTCCTCTGCGCGATACTGATGATCGTGGGCATACTGAGCTGCGGCGGGCTGCTGCGCCTGATCCGGACGCCGGAGGAGGTCATGGCCGACTCACGGCTCTACCTGGATATCTACATCTGGGGATTGCCCTTCCTGTTTTTCTACAACATCTCCAACGGTATCTTTTCCGCCCTGGGGGACTCCCGCACGCCCTTTCTGTTCCTGGCGGCCTCCTCCACTGCCAATATTGCGGTGGACATCCTGTTTGTCACGGTGTTCCGGATGGGAGTGGCCGGTGTGGCCTGGGCCACCTTCCTGTGCCAGGGCGTGAGCTGCGTGCTGGCCGTGGCAGTGGTGCTGCGGCGGCTGGCAAAGATACCGGTACAGGGAAGGGTCCGCTGCTTTTCCGGGCGGGTGCTGCGGCAGCTGGCGGCCATCGCTGTCCCAAGCATTTTGCAGCAGAGCTTCATATCAGTGGGCAACATCATCATTCAGGGGGTCATCAACGGCTTCGGCACCGGCGTGATGGCGGGCTATTCTGCAGGCGTAAAGCTGAACAACCTGGTCATCACTTCCTTTACCACCCTCGGAAACGGTATCTCCAACTATACGGCCCAGAACATGGGAGCCGGGAAGCCGGAGCGGGTGCGTCAGGGCTTCTCCGCCGGACTCAGGCTGGTGTGGGCCGTCTGCCTGCCTCTGGCGCTGCTCTACTTCCTGGGCGGGGAGTGGCTGCTCCGCCTGTTTATGGATCAGCCCACCGCCGCCGCGGTGAGGACGGGCGTCCTCTATCTGCGGATCCTGTCGCCCTTCTACTTTGTGGTCTCGGCCAAGCTGACGGCCGACGGTATCCTGCGGGGGGCGGGACTGATGCGGGCCTTCATGGTCTCCACCTTCACCGATCTGGCCCTCCGTGTGGCGCTGGCCGCAGTGCTTTCCCGCACGGTCCTGGGGTCTGCGGGCATCTGGTGTTCCTGGCCCATCGGGTGGTCCTGCGGGACGATGCTTTCCCTCCTGTTCTACCGCCGGGGACCCTGGAATTTCGGACGGGAGGTCCCGGAGCAGACCGCCGGGAGCCGTGAGTAAGGCAAAAAAACTCCCCCGGA
>NZ_JBQHUB010000064.1:0-1513 GCF_052065415.1 Pseudoflavonifractor sp. HCP28S3_F10
ATATTTGTCGAATATGATCCGCACCACAGCGGCCTCGGCCTCGTTGACAACCAGCTCAAAAACTTCATGCTTGCGCTTATTGAAGCGGCCACTCTTTACGAGATCGTAGCCGTAGGGAGCAAGCCCGCCTTTGAAACCGCCGTCCTCGACAAGCTGGCCGAGGGCGGTTTTTGTGCGGATAGAAGTCTTTTCGCTTTCACCGTCAGCTTGCCAGAAGCGGATATAGTTGGTGAGTTTGTCGGTGTGGGTATCAAAACGCTGCTCACCCTCTTGGGTACTCCATACCCGGATGCCGTTCTTGACAAACCATTCCACCACAAAGGGCGTTTCGTCAGCGATACGCCCGATGCGGTCAAACATGAACACCAGCAGAATATCGAACTTGCCCTGCTTGGCCCGTTCTTTGATGATTTGGAGTTTGTCGCGGTTTTCGGCCCGTACCTTGTGGCCGGATACGCCGTCCTCCTGTTCTTCGTGAACAATCGTCCAGCCCATCTTTTCACAGAAGCGGTGGCACTCTCTGCGCTGCATGGGGATGTCGGCTTGGCTTTTATCGTCATAGTCCACTTGCTTGTCGGTGGACACTCTATACAAACAGTCAACGCGAGTTCCGATAAGAATGTTATTTTCCATATTGATCCGTCCTTTCATTTGTCATAAGGGCAAACCAAAAGAGCGAATCAATACGCGGGAGATATGAACTTTTCAAGGTACATAGGGGCTACCCCCACTATTATTATCGCTCCGATTGGGGTGGATTGCAAGGATGTCGCCGTGGGTATGCTTGGCGGCATTGTTGGCAAAAGAGGATAGCAAAATCTGTTTCACATGGCCGAGGGCCGTTGTGTTTCTGCTATCGGCAAAGGTAGCGGATATTTGATAACCGTCAATGGCGAAAGTGGTTAATTCTCTTGTGCGCTCCATAGATGACCTCCTTCACAAATGGCGTAGAACTGATTGATCCCCGTTGTCTGTTGGGGAAACACGAAAAGGCGGCACCCGCGATTGGGTGTCGCCCTTTTGCCTTTCTCCACATTGGGACAATTTGTCTCGAAGTTAGAATAAGGAGCGCCGCGCTCATTTTCTTGGCCCGTCATAAGACAGCTATACTCGGCGCGACGCTCCTTGCTGGGGTGGTGCGGCAGCTCCGGGGGACAGGCTGCCAGCCTGTCCACTCGCGGATCGTGGCCGTGGGGTGGCAAGTCCCCACTTGCGGCGTTGGTGTGGATCGCTCGTCCTCCGTGTTGGAGAAGTCCTGGCGCACCCGCCGCCCGGCTCCTCGCACTATGCCCGGAGCCGCCGCTATTCAGTTGTGGAGAGGATCAACTCCTCTCATATACCAAGGACATTTGGAAGATGTTTTTTAACCCCCTACATCAAACATTTTGCAAATATTTTTTCATCGCAAATTGCAATAACAAGTTGGACACCCCGTGGTAAAAACCTTGCTCACGGATGGAGCCGCAGGATCTATCCGTGAGCGAGGTTGCCGCAGCCGTCAGGCTGCGTAGAC
>NZ_JBQHUB010000065.1:0-1437 GCF_052065415.1 Pseudoflavonifractor sp. HCP28S3_F10
CAACGCATGATGCTCCGGCAATATGCCGCCGAGCATGGCCTGAATGTCATAGATGAATATATCGACGATGGATGGTCTGGAACGAACTTTGACAGGCCGGATTTTCAGAGAATGATTGATGACATTGAGGACGGGAAAATCAACTGCGTTGTTACGAAGGATTTATCCCGCTTAGGCAGAAACTACATTCTGACCGGCCAGTACACGGAAATCTACTTTCCCAGCAAAGGCGTCCGCTATATCGCTGTCAATGACAATGTGGACACCATCAACGGAGAGAATGAGCTTGCCCCATTCCTCAACATTCTGAATGAAATGCACGCCCGCCAGACCAGCAAAAAGGTAAAGGCGGCCATGCGGACACGGTTCGCAAATGGCGCACACTATGGAGCCTATGCTCCGCTTGGCTATGTCAAAGACCCAGATAAGAAAGGCCATCTTCTGATTGACCCGGAAACAAGGTGGATTATCGAAAAGATTTTTGACCTTGCCGTTCATGGCCGGGGAGCCGCCAGCATTACACGGATTTTGGTCGAAGAAAAAGTACCTACTCCCGGCTGGCTGAATTTCCAGAGATACGGCACTTTCGCAAATATCTATGCCGGAGCGCCGGAGGAAAAAGCCTATGCGTGGACGATAGCGCAGGTGAAAAGTATTCTGAAAGAGGAAACCTATATCGGACACAGCGTCCACAATAAGCAGACCAACATTTCATTCAAAAACAAGAAGAAAGTACGCAAGCCAAAAGAGGAATGGTATCGTGTGGAGAACACCCACGAAGCGATTATTTCCGAAGATGTGTTCCGTCAAGTACAGGAGCAGATTTGCAACAGGCGCAGACGGCAGAAGAACGGCACAACACAGATATTTTCCGGGCTGGTAAAATGTGCGGACTGCGGCTGGTCGCTGGCCTATGGTATGAACAGCCAGAACAAAAATCCCTATGCCCACTACCATTGTAGCAAGTACGGGCAAGGATTGCACCAGTGTTCCATGCACTATATCCGCTATGATGTGCTTTACGCCTATGTCCTTTCCCGTCTGCAATACTGGTCTGTGCTGGCACAGCAGGATGGGGACAAACTTCTGAAACGGCTACTTAACGCCAGCGACAAGGAACGCAATACTGCAAGGAAGCGGCAGACAGCCGAACTGAAAAAGGCGGAAAAGCGCAAAGCAGAAGTAGACACCCTGTTTGCAAAAATGTATGAGGACTGGTCTGCCGGACGCATTACAGAATACAATTTCAATATGCTGTCCGAAAAGTATCAGGGCGAACAGCGAGAATTGGACGTAAAAATTGAACGGCTTCACGAAGCGATGGAGACCGCCGCCCAGACAGCGGTTGACGCTGAAAAGTGGATAGGTCTGATGAAACAGTATGTCAATCCCACAGAATTGACGGCTGAACTTCTGAATACGCTGATTGAAAAAATC
>NZ_JBQHUB010000066.1:0-1303 GCF_052065415.1 Pseudoflavonifractor sp. HCP28S3_F10
CGAGGCTTCGCCGCAAGGCGGAGACGAGCGATACGGAGCTTGCGCCGACGAAGGTCAAGCTAGAAAGAGCGCAAGGGGAATGCCTTGGCATCAGGAGCCGAAGAAGGACGTGACAAGCTGCGATAAGCTGCGGTGAGCTGCAAATGAGCTTTGACCCGCAGATTTCCGAATGGGGAAACCCGGCAGAGCAATACTCTGTCAGCGTGCGTTGAATCAAATAGGCGTACGCGGGGAACCGCCTGAACTGAAACATCTAAGTAGGGCGAGGAAGAGAAATCAACCGAGATTCCGCTAGTAGTGGCGAGCGAACGCGGAAGAGGCCAAACCGGAGGATTTATTCTCCGGGGTTGCGGACTCACACAACAGCAGGATAGTTTAGCCGAATGGTATGGGAAGGCCAACCAGAGCGGGTGATAGTCCCGTAGGCGAAAAGCGAATCCTGCCAGTGAGGATCCAGAGTACCACTGGACACGTGAAACCCGGTGGGAAACTGGGGGGACCACCCTCCAAGCCTAAATACTACCTGATGACCGATAGAGGAGCAGTACCGTGAGGGAAAGGTGAAAAGGACCCCGGGAGGGGAGTGAAAGAGAACCTGAAACCTTGTGCTTACAAGCACTCAAAGCCCGTTAACGGGTGATGAGGTACCTTTTGTAGAATGGTCCGGCGAGTTATTGTCACTAGCAAGCTTAAGGTATTCAGTACCGGAGGCGCAGCGAGAGCGAGTCTGAACAGGGCGTATGAAGTTGGTGGCAATAGACCCGAAACCGGGTGACCTATCCATGGGCAGGTTGAAGTGGGGGTAAAACCCCATGGAGGACCGAACGCACGTTCGTTGCAATGACCGGCGATGACCTGTGGATAGCGGTGAAATTCCAATCGAACTCGGAGATAGCTGGTTCTCCCCGAAATAGCTTTAGGGCTAGCGTTAGTTTAGATTACCGGAGGTAAAGCACTGAATGGGCTAGGGGCCGATAAGGTTACTGAACCCTATCAAACTCTGAATGCCGGATAATTGATGACTAGCAGTCAGACAGTGTGAGATAAGTTTCATTGTCAAAAGGGAAACAGCCCAGACCCACAGCTAAGGTCCCAAATACATGCTAAGTGGAAAACGATGTGGAATTGCGAAAACAACCAGGATGTTGGCTTAGAAGCAGCCACTCATTAAAAGAGTGCGTAATAGCTCACTGGTCGAGTGACTCTGCGCGGAAAATATAACGGGGCTAAGCATGTAACCGAAGCTTGGGCTTGTCTTAGGACAGGGGTAGGGGAGCGTCGAATACGGGGTGAAGTCGTAGCG
>NZ_JBQHUB010000067.1:0-1297 GCF_052065415.1 Pseudoflavonifractor sp. HCP28S3_F10
GCGCGGAGAATGTGACGCAGGATGTGAAGATTTGCCTGCTTGGTGATGTTACAGGTGACGGAAAGGTAAATCTCAAAGACTGGAACCGAATCTATCAGCATTATGACAATAGTAACGTGCTGACAGATTATGCACTTGCTTGCGGCGATGTGACCGGAGACGGAAAGGTAAATCTCAAAGACTGGAACCGTGTCTACCAGCATTATGATAATTCCAAGCCGTTGTGGTAAGTCGAATAGCGTCATGTGTTGTCTTAACACCGGTGTTCCTTCCCCATAAGCCATATGGGGAGGGACATTGGGTTTAAGAATAAACCGGATAGCAATATCCCTGCCGGATCATAACTAAGCGAGGCTATGAGACGGTGAGTAAGAAAACGCCCCGCAAAAATTTTAAAAGGAGGAGCTTGGTCATGAACAAGCGAATCACATCAATTGTGCTGAGTTTTGTTATGCTTTTCACGATGCTGGCAACTGCAGTGCCGGCATTGGCAGCGGGTTCTACATCGTTGACAGTGACAGCAGACAAAGCCGAAGCATCCCCAGGTGATACCATCACCTACAAAGTAACACTGGGATCGGTTACAGATCTTTTCGGTTTGGGATTCAAATTAAGCATCCCAAGCGGATTGACATTTGTGCCCGGTTCTGGAAAAATCGCTGACGGTGCTCAAACAGCAATGAGCGCAGTTGCAATCAATTGGACGGAAGGCAGCCTGACATATGGTGTAGGCAATGCCAACTATACCAGTGAATCTACCTTGGAGCTGCTTGAATTCAAATGTACGGTTGATGATGGAGCAAGTGGAAACAAGGCGGTTAGCCTTACAGATTGGGATGGAAATGTCTTCGACAGCGAGTACGATGACATGGCTGTAACTATCAACGACGCAACCGTCAGCATCACCGCCGCTCCGAAGCCCGCAACCGGCATCAACCTCAACAAGGAAGAACTGACTTTGACAGTCGGTGCAACCGAAACTCTGACGGCAACTGTCACCCCGTCCGACACGACTGATACAGTGGCTTGGTCTTCCGACAAACCGGAAGTAGCAACCGTTGATTCCACCGGTAAGGTAACTGCAGTAGCCTCCGGCAAAGCGATTATCACCGCCAAGGCTGGTGAGCAGTCTGCTTCCTGCGCCGTGACCGTGAACGAAGCAACTCCTACCCCCGTTCCTGTGGCAAGCATCGAGCTGAACAAGACCGCTCTGACCCTGGAGGTCGGCAAGAATGAGACCCTGACTGCAACCGTCAAGCCTGACAACGCTGAAGACAAGACGGTGACCTGGACCTCC
>NZ_JBQHUB010000068.1:0-1261 GCF_052065415.1 Pseudoflavonifractor sp. HCP28S3_F10
GGTTGATTGTAAAATCAAGTTGGACACTTGAGTAAAAAATCCATAGTGATTTCTCTCCCCGTGGTAGAATGAAGTTACCACACAACTTCTACAGAGGGAGGGCAATCACTATGGACTGCCATCATTGTATCACAGAATACGCAGAACGCAAGAAGGGACAGCATCTTCGCATGGAAGACCGAGGAGCCATCAAGGTCCTCAAGAAGCAGGGACTCGGTCCTCGTGCCATCGCCAGACAGATCGGCTGCGCTCCATCCACCGTTACGAATGAGCTGCGGCGAGGCACACCGACTCGCAAGAGCAACAAGGGGAAAGCTCCCGGTTATTCCCCCAAGCTGGGAGAAGCTGTCTACAGAGCCAACAGAGCATCCTGCCACAGGCATCCGAAAGCGGGCGTCTGCAGTAACTTCACCAGTTGGGTGGTTCGGCAGATCCGGGAACACAAGTGGTCCCTGGATGCCTGCTGCGGATATGCCAAGCGACACGACCTGTTCGAGCCGTCTGAGATGGTCTGCTCCCGTACCCTTTACAACATGGTCTGGAAAGGGCACCTCTCCATCCAGCCAATGGAACTGCCCGAGGCGTTAAAGCGCAAAGCGAAGAAGCATCGTGTGCGAGAGAACAAAAAGCGCTACGGCACAAGCATTTCCAGCCGCCCGGAGATTGCATCTCTTCGTCTTGAAGAGGGCCACTGGGAAGGCGATACCGTGGTCGGCAAGCGAGCGGGTAAGGAGGCTGTTGTCTTTTCCCTGTTGGAGAAGAAGACGGAAACCTACCTTGCGTTCCGTATCCCTGGCAAAACCAGTGAGGCGGTGATGAATCTCATGAACACCCTCCATGATGAGTACGGAGAACACTTCTCTCAGGTCTTTAAAACCATTACTGTGGACAACGGCAGCGAGTTTGCTGACTTCGCCCAGGTGGAGAACTGGGGCAGCAAGGTTTTCTTCGCCCACCCGTACACCTCCTGGGAGCGTCCCCAGAATGAGCGACACAATGGCCTGTTCCGGGCCTTTGTCCCAAAGGGAGCTTCTATTGAGGGCTTCACCGACGAGGATATCCTCGCCGCTGCTGACGAGCTGAATGGACGCCCACGGAAGAAACTCGGATACTGCACCCCGGAGGAACTCTTTGAGGATTTTCTGGACGCTGTCTACGCAGCCTGACGGCTGCGGCAACCTCGCTCACGGATAGATCCTGCGGCTCCATCCGTGAGCAAGGTTTTTACCACGGGGTGTCCAACTTGTTATTGCAATTTGCG
>NZ_JBQHUB010000069.1:0-1182 GCF_052065415.1 Pseudoflavonifractor sp. HCP28S3_F10
TTGCCGGAGGCAAAATCCTGGCGCAGGGACGATTCATTCGTCCCGAGCATGAAAGAGGATGGGACCCCAAAAGAGGCGGAGCCTTTTTTGGGGCGGCAAGAAGAAAATGCGCTCCCTGGGTTCGGTGCAGCTGCCCACGGAGGCGTTCATGGCAGTGCTCAAGCTGGACGAGGAGTAATAAGGAAAACCCTGTGGGCGGAAAAACAAAAAAAGCGTCCTCCGTTTCGGAGGACGCTTTTCTGTTTACTCCCTGATGACCAGCCCCATGCGTTTGGCCAGCTCAGCGGCCTGCCAGCGGTCCACCACGGCGCCCCGCAGCTCGCCCCCGTCCTGGGAGAGGATGAGCCCCTCCAGGCGGCAGGAGGTCAGATCCAGGCCGGAGAGGGGGGTCTGAAAAAAGCTGACGCCCGACAGGGAGCAGTCCAGCAGTTCCACCTGCTTCCACTGGCAGGAGGCCATGGACGCGCCCTGAAGGTCACATTTGCTCCACCGGGCATACCGGACCCGCTGGCCGCTGAAATTGGCGCAGGCGAGCTTGCAGGCGGTGAAGGACACATGCTGCGTTCCGCACTGGCGGAAATCGCCGCCCAGGGCCTTGCAGTCCTCCAGAGCGCAGCGCTGCCAGACTCCATCGGCAAAGCGGGAGCCGGACAGGTCGCAGTCCTGAAAGACCACGTCGGTAAGCTGGGCGCCGGACAGATCGCACCCGGTCAGGCGGCAGTTCCGAAGGCATACCCCCTCCAAGATCAGGCCGGACAGGTCCTGGCCGGTGAGAACGGCACGCTCCACCAGAGCGCCGGAGAGAGGCTCCTGCTCCTGGGCCAGAGCGGCGGCCAGGGCGGAAAAGTCATCCCGCCGCTCCGGCGCGGCGGGGAGGACAGGGGAGAGAAACTTCATGAAAGGACCTCCCGTAACAGGTGTAAAACTTCATGCGCAGGCGGCACATGGTCCATTTTGCTATGCAAAATGGACGCCCTCCGCAGGCAGTACCCGCGGAGGGCGTTTTGCGGGGAAAGAGGGGAAAAAGGGGATTAGAACGCCATCTTTTCGGTGAGCCAGGCTTTCAGCTCACTGATGGGCATGGGGACCTGCACCCCCGGCAAAGCGGGCTTTGCCGGGGCCCCGGACAGGGCATCCTCGGCGGGAGTGAATCCCGCCTGCGGCAAGGTCCCGTCTGTGCCG
>NZ_JBQHUB010000070.1:0-1029 GCF_052065415.1 Pseudoflavonifractor sp. HCP28S3_F10
CTTGTAGTCCCGGTAGACCTCCACCCGCTTGATAAGGCAGTTGACGATCATTTTCTTTGCCTCCATGCTGGCGGTGTCGTACATATCGGCCCAAGAGATAATGTCATCGTATTGGGCGTTTAAGTGTTCCAGCACAGACTGGCCTTCGTCATAGGCCAGTTGCGCCGCTTCAAGCTGCTGTTGAACTTCGAGACATTTTGTCTCACAGTCGGAAATCAGAGAGCCAAGCAAATCCTGCGAAAAAGCACTTTCGCCGCGCAGGGATTTAATGACCTCGGCCTTCAGCATATTCAGTTCCGCAGACGCTTTTGTATGTTCGGCCCGGATGCTGCGGAGCAGCGCCTTCCGTTCCTCCATCTTTTCTTTGTAACGGATATTGACGATCTCGCTTTTTGGGACAGCTTTCATACGCTCAAAGATCTGCCGCACCACCTTATCAATGATGCCGTCAAGGGTATGTGCCGTGTACCCGGTCTGACCGTCACACTCCGTTTGCTTGCGGGTTTTGCCATAGCAGATATACCGCACACGCTTTACAATGCGGTTGGGATCGTCCTTGCAGGAATAAGCCTTGCCGTTTGTGGTGAGTGTCAGCCGGGAGCCACAATGCCCGCAAAACACATTCCCGGCCAGCAGGGACTGGCCTCGGGTGTTCAGTGGAACACGGCGCTCCTGTTCGGCAGAGTTGGCGCGGGATGTGCGGATATTCTGTGCGGCCTCAAAGAGCTCCGAGGGGATAATCTGTAAGTGCAGCAGCACTTGGGATCGACTATCGCCGCTGCGAAGTACGCCGGTATAGGTGAGGTTACAGATGATACCTCGGATGCTGGCGTGGTGCCACATCTTACCCGACCTTGCCCGATACCCGAGCTTGTTTAGATAGGTGGCAATCCGCTGGGCTCCAAAGCCCTCATGCACATATTTGTCGAATATGATCCGCACCACAGCGGCCTCGGCCTCGTTGACAACCAGCTCAAAAACTTCATGCTTGCGCTTATTGAAGCGGCCACTCTTTACGAGATCGTAGCC
>NZ_JBQHUB010000072.1:0-818 GCF_052065415.1 Pseudoflavonifractor sp. HCP28S3_F10
GACGACATCACCGTGCTGGACAGCAAGGACAAGGAGATCAAGCTCTCCGAAAAGGGTGGCAAGTTCACCTTCACCATGCCCGCCAGTAAGGTCACCGTCCAGGCCACCTTCAAGGCCGAGGCTCCCGTCATCGACCACCCCTTCACCGATGTCCCCGAAGGCAGCTACTATGAGGACGCTGTGATCTGGGCCGTGGGTAAGGGCGTCACCGGCGGCACCTCTGCCACCACCTTCTCCCCCAACGGCAACTGCACGAGAGCGCAGGCGGTCACCTTCCTGTGGAGAGCCGCCGGTTCCCCCGAACCTAAGACCAGCACTATGCCCTTTACCGATGTGAAGGCGGACAGCTACTACCATGACGCGGTGCTGTGGGCCGTGGAGCAGGGTATCACCAAGGGCACAAGCGACACCGCTTTCAGCCCCAACGCTTCCTGCTCCCGCGCGCAGATCGTCACCTTCCTGTGGCGTGCCAACGGCAGCCCCGCTGTCAGCGGCAATTCTGCCTTCACCGATGTGGCCTCTGACGCTTACTACGCGGCGGCAGTCACCTGGGCGGAGAAGAACGACGTCACCGGCGGTATCGGCGGCGGCCTGTTCGGCTCCAACAACAACTGCACGAGAGCCCAGATCGTCACCTTTATCTATCGCAGTGTGAAGTGATCCTCCGGGCATAACGCAAAAGCAAAGCACCGAAAGGCGGGGGGGGGGGGGGGGGGGGGGGCGGCGCGTCTGTGTGGGTTTAAAAAATCCCTCACACACCAAACGACTCCGGGTCGAGGTTACAAGCCCCGGGTGGGGGGGGCGCGGGGGGGTATTTT
>NZ_JBQHUB010000073.1:0-802 GCF_052065415.1 Pseudoflavonifractor sp. HCP28S3_F10
TCAGTCTGTTCGGGATAAGCTCTCCGCCGATATTATCATCAAGCAGACGGTGTCGCTGTCCCCGGAAATAGTCCTGGAGGAAAATACCGACATAGAAGCATGGGATGCGGTCATCGAAAATAACGATGAATTATTGGAAAAGTATATCGCAGGAGAACCAATCAGCCGGGAAAAACTTGCGCGGGAGGAACAGCAGCGGGTTCAAGACGCCTCCCTGTTCCCAGTCTATCATGGCAGCGCCAAAAATGGCCTTGGCATTCAACCGTTGATGGATGCGGTGACAGGGCTGTTCCAACCGATTGGGGAACAGGGGGGCGCCGCCCTATGCGGCAGCGTTTTCAAGGTTGAGTACACCGATTGCGGCCAGCGGCGTGTCTATCTACGGTTATACAGCGGAACGCTGCGCCTGCGGGATACGGTGGCCCTGGCCGGGAGAGAAAAGCTGAAAATCACAGAGATGCGTATTCCATCCAAAGGGGAAATTGTTCGGACAGACACCGCTTATCAGGGTGAAATTGTTATCCTTCCCAGCGACAGCGTGAGGTTAAACGATGTATTAGGGGACCAAACCCGGCTCCCTCGTAAAAGGTGGCGCGAGGACCCCCTCCCCATGCTGCGGACGACGATTGCGCCGAAAACGGCAGCGCAAAGAGAACGGCTGCTGGACGCTCTTACGCAACTTGCGGATACTGACCCGCTTTTGCGTTGCGAAGTGGATTCCATCACCCATGAGATCATTCTTTCTTTTTTGGGCCGGGTGCAGTTGGAGGTTGTTTCCGCTTTGCTGTCGGAAAAATACAAG
>NZ_JBQHUB010000074.1:0-725 GCF_052065415.1 Pseudoflavonifractor sp. HCP28S3_F10
AACAGAGGGAAGCAAAACCGCGAGGTGGAGCAAATCCCTAAAAGCCATCCCAGTTCGGATTGCAGGCTGAAACCCGCCTGTATGAAGTTGGAATCGCTAGTAATCGCGGATCAGCATGCCGCGGTGAATACGTTCCCGGGCCTTGTACACACCGCCCGTCACACCATGAGAGTCGGGAACACCCGAAGTCCGTAGTCTAACCGCAAGGGGGACGCGGCCGAAGGTGGGTTCGATAATTGGGGTGAAGTCGTAACAAGGTAGCCGTATCGGAAGGTGCGGCTGGATCACCTCCTTTCTAAGGAGACTTCAAGGGAGCTGGAGCTCTCTTGTAACGTCCTAAGGTCAGGACTTCGGTGCGAATGGACTTTCACGTTGTTTAATTTAGAGGGTACACGAGATGGGCCCATAGCTCAGCTGGCTAGAGCGCACGACTGATAATCGTGAGGTCGGTGGTTCGAGTCCACTTGGGCCCACCACCAAAGCCCTGGTTTCGGGATGGGGGTATAGCTCAGCTGGGAGAGCATCTGCTTTGCAAGCAGAGGGTCATCGGTTCGAGCCCGATTATCTCCACCAATCAAAATCAGATCGAAGCACCTGAGGGATCAGATGTTTCGATCTGGTCTTGAGAAAGGCCGGAAGCCTGCACCTTGAAAACTGAACAATGTAGATTGAAAGTAATGCGAAGCAAGCAACAGAGGGCAAAAGCAAATGTTGTGGAACTTTTA
>NZ_JBQHUB010000075.1:0-722 GCF_052065415.1 Pseudoflavonifractor sp. HCP28S3_F10
AATGCTCATGTACGGTAAGGAAGCAAGCAACCGAAAACAAGAGATAGACCGCCAGCACTACACTATTCCGAACCAAAGACCAAAAGATAAGCATTGTGGGAAAATCTAAACTTTTGGATTTTCCCACAATGCCAACTACGGCGGAATCCCTCCCACTCCTTATATCTTTCTGTATACATTGAATTTGTATTTAGTAAAATGCAGACAACACCACGGATCGGCTTTTGGTTGGACAATTCCAACCAAACACCACAGCAGACAGCAGAAAACATTCTGAACGCTAGGAAGCCGGTATGATTGTTACATATAAGGGGAAGAAAAATTTCTTTTAGGTACTTGCTTTCCTAAAACTGATGTGATACAATGATTTAATCCAGAAAAGGAGTAAAAAATATGCGGCAAGGTATTCTTAAATAAAACTATAATCAAATAGTGGGAACAAAGGATTATGATAGCTCCTTTTGTAGGGGCTTAGTTTTTTGTACCCAATTTAAGAATACTTTTGCCTTATCAATTTTGACATATCCCCAAAAACAGCAATCACAAACGGGTGTATGCTGTATATGTGTATGTCCGCAACTTATAATCCCCAGCGGTAAAAGTATTTTACTGCTGGGGATTTTTATGCCCTTTGGGGCTGTAAAGGGAGGACAATCACATGAAAATAATCAATATTGGAATTCTTGCCCATGTAGACGCTGGAAAGACGACCTTGACGGAGA
>NZ_JBQHUB010000076.1:0-679 GCF_052065415.1 Pseudoflavonifractor sp. HCP28S3_F10
TTGAAACAGTGGTAAAGGAACCCTCCGTCATTTATATGGAGCGGCCGCTCAAAGCAGCCAGCCACACCATCCATATCGAGGTGCCGCCCAACCCGTTTTGGGCATCCATAGGACTGTCTGTTACACCACTCTCGCTTGGCTCCGGTGTACAATACGAGAGCCGGGTTTCGCTGGGATACTTGAACCAGAGTTTTCAAAACGCTGTCAGGGATGGTATCCGTTACGGGCTGGAGCAGGGCTTGTTCGGCTGGAACGTAACGGACTGTAAGATTTGCTTTGAATACGGGCTTTATTACAGTCCGGTCAGCACGCCGGCGGACTTCCGCTCATTGGCCCCGATTGTATTGGAACAGGCATTGAAGGAATCGGGGACGCAGCTGCTGGAACCTTATCTCTCCTTCATCCTCTATGCGCCCCAGGAATACCTTTCCAGGGCTTATCATGATGCACCGAAATACTGTGCCACCATCGAAACGGCCCAGGTAAAAAAGGATGAAGTTGTCTTTACTGGCGAGATTCCCGCCCGCTGTATACAGGCATACCGTACTGATCTGGCCTTTTACACCAACGGGCGGAGCGTATGCCTTACAGAGCTGAAAGGATATCAGGCCGCTGTCGGTCAGCCGGTCATCCAGCCCCGCCGTCCAAACAGCCGCCTGGACAAGGTGCGCCATATGTT
>NZ_JBQHUB010000077.1:0-668 GCF_052065415.1 Pseudoflavonifractor sp. HCP28S3_F10
CTGATCCAGCATGGTGGTCACCATGCTCAGAACAGGCCGATCCGAGATCGTATAGCTGACCAGATCGCTGCTGTGCAGGTCGAGGATCGGCGAGAGATACAGTTTCTCTCCAAACAAACTGAACTCTGTCACATCGGTGACCCACTTCTGGTTTGGTTTCTCGGCATGGAAGTCCCGGTTTAACAGATTTGGCGCGATCTTGCCGACTTCACCCTTGTAAGACCGATATTTCTTCATTCTGACACGGCAAACCAGCCCCAGCTCCTTCATCAGTCTCTGGACGGTCTTGTGGTTCAAGGGGATATTACGGTTTCGCAGTTCTGTCGTAATGCGGCGGTATCCATATCGTCCTTTGTTTTCGTGATATATGGCTGTGATCTCCGATTTGGCCGCTTCATATTTGTCCTCGCGGTTCATCCGCTTCAGATGATAGTAGAAGGTTGCCCGGGGCAGCTGAGCGATCGAAAGAAGAATATACAGAGAATGTCTTTGCCTTAGCTTTTGAACTACCTGCGTTTTCTGCGCTGGCGCCGCTCGTCTTCCAAAACCAAGGCTTGCAAGTTTTTTAGGTATTCATTCTCTGCACGCAGCCGCTGTACCTCGGCCAGCAGATCTTCTTCCACCTCTTTTGGCAACCGCTTTGGCGGACGCCCTTTGCTGCCACGCCC
>NZ_JBQHUB010000078.1:0-604 GCF_052065415.1 Pseudoflavonifractor sp. HCP28S3_F10
CCCGCCTACACGCCCTTTACACCCAGTAAATCCGGATAACGCTTGCCACCTACGTATTACCGCGGCTGCTGGCACGTAGTTAGCCGTGGCTTATTCATCAGGTACCGTCATTGTCTTCGTCCCTGATAAAAGAAGTTTACAACCCGAAAGCCTTCTTCCTTCACGCGGCGTTGCTGGGTCAGGCTTGCGCCCATTGCCCAATATTCCCCACTGCTGCCTCCCGTAGGAGTCTGGGCCGTGTCTCAGTCCCAATGTGGCCGGCCAACCTCTCAGTCCGGCTACTGATCGTCGCCTTGGTGGGCCGTTACCCCGCCAACAAGCTAATCAGACGCGAGTCCATCTCAGAGCGATAAATCTTTGGCAGTCAGAGTCATGCGACCCAACTGCATCATGCGGTATTAGCACAGGTTTCCCTGTGTTATTCCCCACTCCAAGGCAGGTTACTCACGCGTTACTCACCCGTCCGCCACTAAGCAGCTCAATCAGTTGTCCGAAAACTCCGTCATGAGCGCTCCGTTCGACTTGCATGTGTTAAGCACGCCGCCAGCGTTCATCCTGAGCCAGGATCAAACTCTCAATAAAATGGTATCTAAACTCCGAAGAG
>NZ_JBQHUB010000079.1:0-547 GCF_052065415.1 Pseudoflavonifractor sp. HCP28S3_F10
GCGGCTGGTTGACCGTATCCCGCCGGATATACTGGCGGAACTGAAACGTCAGCAGCGGCACACGGTAAAGGAAAGGTGATAGATATAAGCAGAAATTTTCGCCGCCTCTGTGCGGCATTGTACCTTGAAAACTGAATATGGAGGACACTGGATGGCAAAAAGTGAAAGCGATATTTTTACACCCCGAACAGGGCAGGTTATACAAGCAGAGAACGGCACGCAGTATTTTGTATGTGGGAACAACCGTATAAAAATCTCCGAACACTTCGCCGCAGGCGGGAAGCCCCTCGGTGATCTGATTGTAGATGTGGTGCGGCATACCGCAGAAAAAGCCGCTTCAACCTGATAGCCCATCATTGATAACACGCCCACGCTTATGATATAATTGCCATAGAGCAAAAGTATTGTAAGCGTGGGTTGTTTCTTTAGAAGGAGGATTTTTACGGTGAAACAACCTTACAATACTACGATTTACAACACGGCGCTTTATATGAGATTGAGCCGGGACGATGAACTGCAAGGAGAAAGCGGGAGTATTCAGACACAA
>NZ_JBQHUB010000080.1:0-435 GCF_052065415.1 Pseudoflavonifractor sp. HCP28S3_F10
ATCTGGTCTTGAGAAAGGCCGGAAGCCTGCACCTTGAAAACTGAACAATGTAGATTGAAAGTAATGCGAAGCAAGCAACAGAGGGCAAAAGCAAATGTTGTGGAACTTTTAGATAGAATGGCGAATGCTGTTCTGGTGAATGGGTAAAACAATGTAGCCAAAGAACTCTGAAGCCTGCATAATTCTTGATGAGAACCGACTCTCCGAGCAGAGCCCAATGCAATGGGCCTGCGAGGAAGAGGAAGGCACAAGCGCCGTGCTCCGTGTCCCCCGCCGAGGAAAGCCCGAAGGGCTTTGCGAGGAGAGGAGGCGCAGCGGAGCGAGCGAGGCTTCGCCGCAAGGCGGAGACGAGCGATACGGAGCTTGCGCCGACGAAGGTCAAGCTAGAAAGAGCGCAAGGGGAATGCCTTGGCATCAGGAGCCGAAGAAGGACGT
>NZ_JBQHUB010000081.1:0-400 GCF_052065415.1 Pseudoflavonifractor sp. HCP28S3_F10
CTCCCGACCGAACTCGTCGCATCCGACGAGGCGAGCCTGGTCGCCGCGATTGACCACGCCACCGACGAGTCCCGCCTTGACGGCGGTTCCCTCGTCGCGGCTGCTGGATGGTGCGCCCCATCCGAGACCATTTATGATTTCCTGCCCACCCCGGCTGCGGCGAACCTGTTCTCCCTCCCGGAGATCAGCCTGTCCCGCGGTGGTTTGCGCTACCCGGTGGAGCCGGACTTCTCGACGCTGTACGCCACCAACCGCGGCACCATGACCGAAGCGCAGGCGATCAGCGGCCAGACCAAGGACTGCATCGAGATTCCCTGCGCCGAGATGCAGGAAGTCCGCATGGATGTCCTGTGGACGTGTGTCACGTCGAATCTGCTGGCTAACACCGGCTGGCCGGAGC